>CAMFIY010000005.1 GCA_945952575.1 uncultured Leucobacter sp. | reverse complement strand
CTGTTCGTCTACCTCCGCCGAGTGCTCGTCCTGCGTCCGGCCACCGAGGTCGAGTACACGGTGCGGCAGACGTTCTACGAGCGCCTGCAGCGCCTGCCGGTGGCCTTCCACGATCGCTGGCAGTCGGGCCAGCTGCTCAGCCGCATGATGCAGGACATCGGCCTGATCCGTCGCTGGCTCGCCTTCGGCGGCATCATGCTGCTGGTCAACATGCTCACGATCGTGATCGGGGTCGGCCTGCTCTTCCGGTGGCACTGGGCGCTCGGCACGGTGTTCCTCGTCTGCTCGCTCCCGATGTGGTACGTGGGCTATCGCTTCGAGCAGCGCTACGGCTCGCTGACGCGCAAGAGCCAGGATCAGAGCGGTGATCTCGCGACCGCGGTCGAGGAGAGCGTGCACGGGATCCGCGTGCTCAAGGCGTTCGGTCGCGGCGGTCACGCCCTCAGCAAGTTCCGTCGCCAGGCCGAGGGGCTGCGCGAGACCGAGCTGCGCAAGGCGCGCGAGGTCGGCACGATCTGGTTCGCCTACGACGCGGTGCCGATGCTGGCGATCGGGCTGTGCCTGCTCACCGGCATCGTGCTCGCGAGCATGAAGGCGCTCACCGTGGGCGAGCTGTTCGCGTTCTTCGCGATGGCGGCGGCCCTGCAGTGGCCGATGAACTCGCTCGGCTTCCTGTTCTCGTTCCTGATCGACGCCCGCACGGCGACGGATCGCGTCTTCGAGGTGTTCGACGCCGAGGTCACCATCCAGGATCCCGCTTCGCCGCGCACGATCGAGTCGGCGAAGGGCGAACTGGTGTTCCGCGGCGTGCACTTCCGCTACCCCGATGCGGGGCCGGACGAGCGCGACCTGGTCGACGGGCTCGATCTCGCGCTGCGGCCGGGCGAGACGATGGCGATCGTCGGTGCGACGGGCAGCGGCAAGACGACGCTGACCGCGCTGCCGACGCGGCTCTACGACGTGACGGCCGGTTCGATCGAGCTCGACGGCGTCGATGTGCGGGAGCTGCGGCTCGAGGAGTTGCGCCGTCGGATCGGCGTGGCGTTCGAGGAGCCCATCCTCTTCTCGGCCAGCGTGCGCGAGAACGTGCTGCTCGGCCGCGACGAGCTCGACCCGATGAGCCCGGAGGCCGAGGCCGTGCTGCACGAGGCGCTCGAGGTGGCGCAGGCCGACTTCGCCTACGAGCTGCCGGAGGGTGTCGACACGGAGGTCGGCGAGGAGGGGCTGAGCCTCTCGGGCGGTCAGCGTCAGCGCCTCGCGCTGGCGCGTGTGGTCGCCGCCGGCCCGGATGTGCTCGTGCTCGACGACCCGCTCTCGGCCCTCGACGTCGACACGGAGGCGCTCGTCGAGGCGGCGCTGCGCCGGGTGCTCGAGGGCACGACCGCGCTGATCGTGGCGCACCGGCCGTCGACCGTGTCGATGGCGGATCGCGTCGCGGTGATGCGCGGCGGTCGCGTGATCGCGATCGGCACGCACAGCGAGCTGCTGCGCACCAACGAGCACTACCGCTTCCTCATCTCCAGCCTCGAGGCCGGGCAAGAGGCGAGCGATGACGAGCGAGACGATGAGAACGGGACGGAGGTGACACGATGAGCCCCGAAAGCGTGCAGGGCACGCGCGGCGAGGACCGCGAGAACTACAGTCGCGAGGAGAGCCGTGCGATCAGACGGAGATCGATCCGACTGCTCGGCTCGATCCTGAAGCCGTTCCGCCGCCTCATCCTGCTCACCGCGGTGGTGGTCATCGCGTCGGCGGTGCTGCGTGCCGTCGGCCCCTCGCTCATCGCCTACGGCATCGACGTGGCGCTGCCCCGTGCCGTCGAACAGGGCGACTGGCTGCCGGCGATCGGCACCACGGTCCTGTTCCTCGCGCTCAGCGTCGGCGGCGCCGGCCTCGTCGGCTGGTACGTCGTGCTGATCGCACGGCTGACCCAGTCGGTGATGATCGAGCTGCGGACGCGGATCTTCCGCCACACGCAGCGGTTGAGCCTCGAGTTCCACGAGGGCTACACCTCGGGCCGCATCATCTCGCGCCAGACGAGTGATCTCGAGTCGATCCAGGAGCTGCTCTCGGGCAGCCTCAGTGAGCTGATCGACGCGATCCTGCTCGGCACGTTCACGCTCGTCGCGCTGTTCCTGATCGACTGGCGCAGCGGGCTCGTGCTCGTCGGCATGGGCGTGCCGCTCGGCCTGCTCATGTGGTGGTTCGTGATCGAGTCGCAGAAGGGCTTCCGCGCGACCCGCGTGGTCAGCGCGCGCCTGATCGTGCAGTTCGTCGAGACGATGACCGGCATCCGCGCGGTGCAGGCGTTCCGCCGTGAGCAGCGGAACGATCGCTCCTTCGGGCAGGTCTCCACGGAATACCGCTGGGCGAATCTCAAGGTGATCAACCTCTTCGGCGTGCTCGATCCGGGCCTGATCCTGATCGGCAACGTGACCATCGCGGTCGTGCTGCTCTGGGGCGCCCTGCGCGTCAGCGGCGGCGGGATCGAGATCGGCGTGCTGCTCGCCGCGGTGCTCTACGTGCGCAACTTCTTCGGCCCGCTCGAGGACGTGGCGATGTTCCTGAACTCGTACCAGTCCGCGGTGGCGGCGCTCGAGAAGGTGTCCGGCGTGCTCGAGGAGCGGCCCACGGTGCCGGATCCGACCGCTCCGGTCCCGATGCCCGTCGCGCGCGGCGAGCTGCATTTCGGCCACGTCGACTTCGGGTACGGCGGCGCCGCGGGCCGGATCATCCTGAGCGATTGCGAGCTGACCATCCCGGCCGGGCAGACGATCGCACTCGTCGGCACCACGGGCGCAGGCAAATCGACGCTCGCGAAGCTGGTCGCGCGCTTCTACGATCCCGTGAGGGGCTCGGTCGCGCTCGACGGCGTGGATCTGCGTTCGATCGATCCGGGCGACTTCCGCCGCGCGGTGGTCATGGTGACGCAGGAGGCGTACCTCTTCAGCGGAACCGTGGCCGAGAACATCGCGCTCGGCAAGCCGGACGCGAGCGATGAGGAGATCCGCGCGGCCGCGCGGGCGGTCGGGGCGGACGTCTTCATCGAGGCGCTGCCCGACGGCTACGACACCGATGTGAACAAGCGCGGCGGGCGGGTCTCGGCCGGCCAGCGGCAGCTGATCTCCTTCGCGCGCGCGTTCCTCGCCGATCCGGCGGTGCTGATCCTCGACGAGGCGACGGCCTCGCTCGATCTGCCGAGCGAGCGTCTGGTGCAGGACGCCCTGCAGCGACTGCTCGCGGATCGGACGGCGATCATCATCGCACACCGCCTGTCGACGGTGGCGATCGCGGATCGGGTGCTGGTCATGGAGCACGGACGCATCGTCGAGGACGACGCGCCCGACGTGCTGATCGCGGGGGAGGGCCGGTTCGCGGCGCTCCACGCCGCCTGGATGGCATCGCTCTCCTGACTGGTCCGTCCGAGAAACCTGTCCGGCCGCGGCGCAGCTCTCGACGCGACACCCCTGTCAGGCGACCCTGAGCAACCGTCACTCATCCTCCGGCGCGTCGGTCCGCCGCGCGTCGGTCCGCCGGACCTCCGCCTGCTGCACGTCCGCCTGGGCGTCGACGGCGTCGTCCTCGGCGACGTCGTCGGAGCTCCGCGCTCGATTGCGCCACTCGTAGATGCTCTCTGCGGCGGCCTCCCTCGGCTTCGCGAGAAAGATCACCGAGAGGGACACAGCGATGAGTGCCGAGACCACTCCCGCCACCAGTGCGGCGATCCACTGCGGGAAACCGCCCAGGGAGAGCAGCAGCATGAGCGCCGCGAACGGCACCGCGAAGAAGGCGAGTCGCAGCAGGGAGTAGACGATCCAGGCGGTCCGGGTATTCACGAGGCGAGTTTACCCAGACGGCCTTGACGGAACCTCCGGGCGGCTCCCTATCAGGTGCCGCCGCTAGCATGTGGGGTATGGTTCGGCTCGTGATCATCGGCATCGTCGTCGGTGTCGCATTCACCCTGTACGGGCTCGTGGATGCGGCGATGACCGACTCCGCCCGTGCGCGGGGCGTGTCGAAGCCCGTCTGGGTCGTGCTCATCGTCCTGCTGCCCGTGGTCGGAGCCGCACTGTGGTTCTTCATCGGGAAGGATCGCGGCCGCCTCGCTGCTCAGCAGGCCGTGCGGGCGCCCGACGACGACCCGCGCTTCAACGGCACCCGGCTCTCGAACGACGAGCTCGACGCGCACATGCGCGAGCTCGAGGAGCGGCTGCGCGAGCTGGATGACGAGAAGTTCCCGGGGGAGGAGGGCGAGGCCCCCAGCTCCCCGGACGCCTCGTCGGATCCGCGTTGAGCGCGCCTTCCCGCTCCTCGGCGTTCGCCGTCCAGCTGCTCGCGGCGCTGATCGAGTCGGGGGTACGCGATGCGGTCGTGTGCCCGGGATCCCGGTCGCAGGCGCTCGCGCTGGCGGCGGCCGAGGCCGAGCGCGCGGGGGCGATCCGCCTGCACGTGCGCACGGATGAGCGCTCCGCCGGGTTCTTCGCACTCGGTGTTGCACGTGAAACGGGGATGCCCGCACCCGTGATCGTGACGAGCGGCACCGCCGTCGCCAATCTGCTGCCGGCTGTTCTCGAGGCCCACGAGGCCCGCGTCCCGATGCTGCTGCTCACCGCGGACCGTCCCCTCGAGCTGCGCGGGATCCGGAGCAACCAGACGACGCGGCAGGCGGGGATCTTCGACGGGATCGCGCGGCTCGCGCTCGACGTCGATGTCGACGCGGCGTTCGCGGGCGGCGAAGGCGAACCGCCGCCGAGGTCGCTGGATCCGTGGACCCTCGCCGCGCGAGCCCTGACGACGGCTCTGGGCCGCGCCGGATCCGTCGAGACCGGCCTCGCCGGTCCGCCGGGCCCGGTGCAGCTGAACCTCGCCTTCCGCGAGCCGCTGTCGGGGCAGACGATGCCGGCCGAGAGCTTGGAGGCGGCCTTCAGAGATGCGGCGGAGCGCGCCGCCAGTCGGTTCACTCCTGCCGGTTGGCCCGTTGAGGAGGGATACGTCACCTACCTTCCCGGCGATGATGATTCCGACACCTACACCCACGATGACGACGCCCTCGCCGTTGTCATCGCGGGCGAGGGCGCCGGCATCGAGGCCGAGGAGTTCGCCCGGACCGCCGGCCTGCCGCTGCTCGCCGAGGTGGTCAGCGGATCCCGCTTCGGCCGCGAGGCGATCGCCGGATACGCGAGCCTCATCGACGACCCGGAGGTCGGGGCGCTGATCGAGCGCGCGATCGTGTTCGGTCACCCCACCCTGACGCGCCAGGTCCCGGCGCTGCTGCAGCGCGCCGACGTCGAGACGATCGTGGTCGATCCCTATGCTGGCGAGGGCGTCGAGCACTACGACCCGAGCGGCCGGGCTCGCGTCTTCCGGGCCGCCCGTGCGGCCGCAGATCACGATCCGGCGCGGATGCGGCGCTGGCTCGGCGCCTGGGTGGTGGCGGATCGCGGTCTGCGCGAGCGGCGATCCACCGCGCACGCACCCGACCTCGCGGCCGCCCGAGCCGTCGGCTACAAGGAGCGCAGCGCGTATGCCCGCGCCGAGGTCGCGGCGCTTCGGGAGCCGATGACCCGCGAGCTGCTCGTCGAGACCGTCTGGCGCGCCACCTGGCCGCACGATCGCCTGGTGCTGGCGGCCTCCCGGCTCGTCCGGGTGCTCGACGGGCTCGCGCCGCCGCGCCGCGTCGAGGTGCGCGCGAACCGCGGCCTCGCGGGGATCGACGGTACCGTGGCGACGGCGCTCGGCGTGGCCGTGGCGAGTCAGGCGAGCGAGGAGCCGGCCCGGGCCGCCGGGCTCACGCGCGTGCTGCTCGGCGACCTCGCGCTGCTGCACGACGCCGGGTCGCTGCTCCTTCCAGAAGCCGAGCCGAGCCCGCGCATCCAGCTCTTCGTCGGCAACGACGGCGGCGGCACGATCTTCGACACGCTCGAGGCCGCGGGCACGGCGCCGCACGACGCCTTCGAGCGGGTCATGTACACGCCGCAGCGCGCGCAGCTCCGCTCGCTCGCCGAAGCCTACGGCTGGGCCTACGAGCGCGTCGAGAACCGGGGCGAGCTGGATCGCCTGCTCACGGTCCCGGTGTCGGGACCGATGCTGGTCGAGGTGCCGCTCTCCCGCTGAGCCCGGCGGGTCAGGGCGCGAAGGCGTCGACGATCGGCGCGAACTTCGAGACGGTCTCGCCGAACTCGCGCTCCGGGTCGCTGCCGGCCACGATCCCGCCGCCGGCGTATGCGGTCAGCCGGCGACGGCCGGATCCCGGCGCGTCGGCGGCATCCACCGGCCCGATCTGCGCGCAGCGCAGCGCGATGACCCATTCGCCCTCTCCGGCCGCGTCGATCCAGCCGCTCGGCCCGGCGTAGCGTCCGCGCCCGGCCGGCTCGAGCTCGGCGATCGCCGCGACGGCCGCGGAGGTCGGCGTGCCCGCGACGGCCGCGGTCGGCTGCAGCGCGGCGACGAGCTCGAGCGAGGATCCCGCTCCGTCCGGCACCGCGCCGAGCTCGGTCGCCAGGTGCCAGACGTTGGGCAGGGCGAGCGCGTACGGCTCCTCGCTCGTGTGCAGCTCGCGCACGTGCGGCGAGAGCGCGGTGATCACGCTCTGGACGGCGAACGCGTGCTCGTGCTGCTCCTTGCTGCTGGTCAGCAGGTCGGTGCGCGCGCGTTCGTCGTCGGCGGCGTCGCCCGGCTTCCGGCCCCGGGTCCCGGCGAGGACGCGCGCCGAGATCGCGCCGTCCGTGCGGCGCACGAGGGTCTCCGGGCTCGCGCCGATCATGCCGTCGAGCGCATACGTCCAGCAGTCGTCGTAGCGCGCAGCGAGGCGCCCCAGCGGCACACGGAGGTCCTCGTCCGCGCCGATGCTGCTGTGCAGCTGGCGCGCGAGGACGATCTTCTCCGCGCTGCCGCGCTCGATGCGCGAGGTCGCCTCGCGAACGCCGGCGAGGTAGGCCGGATCGGGCTCGCGCACCGGCAGGTCGAGGCCGGTCCAGGGCCCCGGGGCGAACGGCTCGGGCAGCACGGGGTCGCGTTCGATCGGCTCGGTGCCGATCTCGGTGATCCACGCCGCACCCAGGTGGCGCGAGACCACGATGCGCGGCACGACGAGGACGCTGGGCGCGGGATCCGATGCGGAGAAGGCGAAGGTCCCGGCGGCGATCAGGCCGGAACCGGGCAGCCGGACCGGATCGTCGATCACGGCGGCCGCGGCGATCTCCCGCCAGGCGCGGGATGCAGCGGCGAAGCGGTCCGGGCCGTGGAACTCCAGCCGCAGCACCTCGCCGATGCCGACGGCGCCGCGATCCCCCCGCATCCAGACGAGGGGGCTCTGCGGGTCCGTGTAGGCGAGCAGCTCCGCCTGCGCGGGCACGCGGTCGAGCGGCCGGGTGGTCGCGTGCAGCACGGCTGAGGGCAGGGCTGACGCGGTCTTCACCCTGCCAATCTACTCCTGCCCGCTACACGCCTCCTGCGGGCGCGTAGCGGCCTCAGTTTCGTCCGCGCCGTTCCGACTACCATAGGTGGAGTGACCCGCCCCGACACCGCCACGAAGCTGGCGACCGATGTCTCGACCATGTTCGACGAGGTATCCCCGCACTACGACCTCATCAACGATGTGCTGTCGGCGGGCAACTCGCGCCTGTGGCGGATCGCCATGACCCGTGCGCTCCAGCCGCGGAAGGGCATGCGGGTGCTGGATCTCGCTGCGGGCACGGGCACGGCCAGTGCGGCCATCGCGGCGCACGGCGCCCGCGTGGTCGCCGCCGACTTCTCCGAGGGCATGCTCGCCGCGGGCCGGGAGCGGAACGCGGGCAACGAGCTGATCGAGTTCGTGTGGGCCGATGCGACCGCGCTGCCGTTCGAGGACGACAGCTTCGATGCCGCGACCATCTCCTTCGGCCTGCGCAACGTGAGCGACCCGCGGCAGGCGGTCGCCGAGATGCGCCGCGTCGTGAAGCCGGGCGGGCGGATCGTCATCTGCGAGTTCTCCCGCCCCGCGTCGGTGCTCCGCAGGCCGTACGCGCTCTACTCGCGTCACCTGCTGCCCAGGATCGCGGGGGCGATCAACCGCAGCGCCGAGGAGGCGTATCGCTATCTCAACGAGTCGATCGAGCAGTGGCCGGGGCAGGACGAGCTCGCCGGCTGGTTGCGCGAGGCCGGGCTCGAGCGGGTGGCGTACCGCAATCTGACCTTCGGCGTCGTCGCGCTGCACCGCGGCACGGTGCCGGCGGATCCGAAGCCAGTCGATCCCGAACCCGCTGCGAAGAAGCCCGCCGCGAAGAAGCCCGCGGCGAGGAAGCCGGCTGCGAAGAAGGCCGTCTCGACTGAGAAGGCTCCCTCAGCCGCCAAGGCGCAGACGTCCGCTGCGAAGCCGACCGCGAAGAAGCCCTCGGCTGCGGCGTCGGCCGCGAAGAAGCCCGCCGCGAAGCAGTCTGCGGCGAAGAAAGCGTCGGCGAAGAAGCCCGCTGTGAAGAAGCCCGCAGCCAGGAAGACGGTCGAGCCCACCGGGGGCGAAGCATGAGCGGAACCCCCATCACCGAGGACACCGCCACGCAGGCGCTGCCGATGCGCCTCTTCCGGGGTGCGGCCGACAAACGGCATGCGAAGCGGATGCAGGAGCAGCTCGAGCTCGTCGAGCAAGGCCTGCTCGAGCACCTGCGCTTCGCCTCGCGAGTGGCGGACGCCCCGGCCCGCTACCTCGCCGAGGCCGGCGGAAAGCGGATCCGCCCGATGCTCACGCTGCTCACGAGCGAGCTCGGCGACGGGCCCAACGACCTGGTGCGCCGCGCCGCCCAGGCGGTCGAGATCACGCACCTCGCCTCGCTCTACCATGACGATGTCATGGACGACGCCCGGCTGCGGCGAGGGGTCCCCGCCGCGCAGACCGTGTGGTCCAATTCCGTCGCGATCCTCGCCGGCGACCTCCTCTTCGCGCGCGCGTCGACCCTCGTCTCGGGCATGGGCGAGGAGGCGATCCTGCTGCAGGCGCGCACCTTCGAGCGCCTCTGCCTCGGACAGCTGCACGAGACCGTGGGGCCCGAGCCCGGCGAGGATCCGATGCAGCACTACCTGCAGGTGCTCGCCGACAAGACCGGCGCGCTCATCTCGACGGCGGCGCGCATGGGCGTGCTCTTCTCAGGGGCCCCGGCCGCATACGCTGACGCGGTGACCGAGTACGGAGAGGGCATCGGCGTCGCCTTCCAGCTGATCGACGACGTGATCGACCTGTCGCCCAAGGCCGAGCAGACGGGCAAGCGAGCCGGCACCGACCTGCGTGCGGGCGTCGTGACGATGCCGCTCCTGCTGCTGCGCGACCGCGCGGCGAACGGCGATGCGGAGGCCGCGGCGCTCGGAGCGCGGATCGACGCGGGCGTCGATCGGATCGCCGCGGGGGAGGACCCCGCGCTGCTCGATCCCGAGGTCGACGCGCTGCGGGCGCACGAGGTGACCGCCGAGACCGAGGCGGTGGCGCGGCAGTGGGCCGCCGACGCGGTCGCAGCGCTCGACGCGCTGCCGAAGTCGACGGTCAAGCGCGGGCTCGAGCGTATGGCCGAGTCGATCGTTTCCAGAGAAGGGTAGTTCGAACCGGATGAGCAAGATGCGACTGGCGATCGTCGGTGCGGGGCCGGCGGGCATCTACGCGGCGGACCTGCTGATCAAGGCGGAGCGCGACTTCGGGGTCGAGATCGACCTGTTCGAGCAGCTGCCCGCGCCCTACGGCTTGGTCCGATACGGCGTCTCGCCGGATCATCCGCGTATCAAGGGCATCATCACGGCGCTGCGCGAGGTCCTCGATCGGGGGGCCGGCGGCGAGGACGCCGGCGCGCAGCGCACCGGTGAGGGGACCGCCCCCAGCGGTTCCATCCGATACTTCGGCAACGTGCGCTACGGCCAGGACCTCACGCTCGACGACCTGAAACGGCACTATCACGCCGTCATCTTCGCGACCGGCGCGATCCGGGACGCCGACCTGAGCATCCCGGGCATCGACGCCGAAGGATCCTACGGCGCCGCGGACTTCGTGAGCTGGTTCGACGGGCACCCGGACGTGCCGCGCACCTGGCCGCTCGAGGCCGCGCAGGTGGGCGTGATCGGGAACGGCAACGTGGCCCTCGACGTCTCGCGCATGCTGATCAAGCACCCCGAGGACCTGCTGCCGACCGAGATCCCCGCGAACGTCTACGAGGGGCTGCAGGCGAGCCCGATCGAGGAGCTGCACCTGTTCGGCCGCCGCGGGCCGGCCTACGTGAAGTTCACGCCGCTCGAGCTGCGGGAGCTCGGCGAGGTGCGCGACGTCGACATGGTGGTGGACGAGCGCGACTTCGATCTCGACGACCCGTACGTCGACGAACATCTCATGAAGAACAAGCAGATCGTCGTGATCACGCGCGTCATGAACCAGTGGCGCGAGGCGCAGCGGGCTCGCCGGGCCGGTGAGGCGCCGCAGGCGAGCCGCCGCCTGCACCTGCACTTCTGGTCGAGGCCGGTCGAGGTCGTGACCGACGACGCGGGCCGCGTCGCCGGGCTCAAGATCGAGCGCACCGCGCCCGACGGCAGCGGCGGCGTGATCGACACGGGCGAGTTCGAGGTGATCCCGATGCAGAGCCTCTACCGGGCCATCGGCTACTTCGGATCCCCCCTCGACGAGATCCCGTTCGACGACCGGCGCGGGGTGATCCCGAACCGCCAGGGTCGCGTGCTCGATGCCGCCGGCGATCAGGTGCCCGGCGTGTATGCGACCGGATGGATCAAGCGCGGCCCCGTCGGCCTGATCGGGCACACGAAGAGCGACGCGATGGAGACGCTCGAGTGCCTGATCGAGGATCGCGAGAGCTGGTGGACGCCCGAGATCGAGGATCCGTCGGCGATGCCGGCGCTGCTCTCGGAGCGGAACGTGCCCTACACGACCATCGAGGGCTGGCACCGGCTCGACGAGCACGAGCTCGGGTTGGGCGAGGCCGAGGGCCGCACCAGGGTCAAGGTGGTTCCGAGAGACGAGATGACGAGGATCAGCCGAGGCGAGTAGCGGGAGTCGCACCGACGCCGGATGCCCGACGGGCCGACCGGGTGCGTCGCCCCGGGGCGGACGGAGTCGTGGTGACCCGCCCCGGTGCTAGTCCGTCGCGTCGAGGAGCTCCCGGATCGCGGGAGTGACCGGGATGCCGATCCGATCGGCCTCGGCCCGCGCCCGGTAGCGATGATCCGCGGGCAGTCGCTCGAGTCCGGCGCTCCGCAGCGCTCCGACGAACTCCGCAGCGCGCGCCGCGTAGTCGCTCGTGCCGCGGGCCGGGTCGATCAGGAGGAGCAATTGCCCGGTCTTCGCCGTGCCGCCATCCTCGGAGTGCTTCGCGAAGACGAGATCCTCGCGGTAGGAGAAGGCGCCGCCGGTGAGCCCGGAGGCGAGCAGCTCGACCATGAGCGAGAGGGCCGCGCCCTTGTGCCCGCCGAAGGGGAGCAGGCCGCCCTCGTCCAGGATCTCGTTCGGATCCTCGGTGTCGCGCCCGTCCCGCCCGGTGCCCGTGCCGAGCGGAACGCTGCGGCCGGCCCCCGCGGTCAACTGGAGGTCTCCGTGCGACATCGAGGACGTCGCGAAGTCCATCACGAGCGGCCGGGATCCCGCGACCGGCGAGGCGAAGGCGAAGGGATTGGTGCCGAGCATCTTGCGGTTCGCGCCGCGCGGGATCACCGATGCGCCTCCCGTCACCATGGTCATCCCGATCAGTCCCCGCTCGGCGAAGGGTTCGAGATCCGGCCAGAGCGAGCTGAAGTGGTGCGAGTCCTTGGTCGCGACCACGGCGACCCCGGCGTCGGCGATCGCGGACTCGATCGCCTCGCCTGCCGCGACGAGTGCCGGCTGCGAGAATCCGTTGGCCCCGTCGACGCGGATGAAGCCGGCCGCCGCCCGGTCGACGATCGGCACCGCGGATCCGTCGGCCCAGCCGCCCCGGAGCGAGGCGACATAGCCGGGGACGCGGAAGACCCCGTGGCTCAGCGCCCCGTCCCGTTCGCACGAGGCGCAGTTGCGCGCCAGGACCGCCGCGACCTCCGCAGCGGCGCCGGCGCGGGTGAGCGCCCGCTCGATCGCGGTGACCAGCTCGTCGAACGCGACGCGGCCGGGTGCGGCCGACGCGGCGTCGATCCCCGGATCTGCCGAGGGCGCGGCATCCTGAGTCACGTCGATACCTCCCGGCGCGCTGATCGATCAGCAAGATTGTCAGATTGTCAGATACCGTAGTTCGCGCGGATGAGTGTCCGCAAGCCCGGAGGGGCGAGTTGTCAGATTGTAAGGTTGAGCCTGGATCGATCCGATCCGCAGGAAGGCGGTCCGAGATGCTGGGCACTCAGCGAGGGTCAGAGGCACCGAGAGGCGCGGCCGTCGAGCGCGGGCCGGCGCGGGTCGCCACGGTCTCCCGCCGGGAGGCGGTGCGCATCGAGATCCGACGCGCCATCATCCTGGGCACGCTCACACCGGGCGAACGCATCACCGAGACGCAGCTCGCGGATCAGCTCGGCGTCAGCCGGCCGACGATCCGAGAGGCGCTCAACGCGCTGGCCGAAGAGGGCCTCATCGTCAAAGAGCCCTACCGCGGGCTGCGGGTCGCGAGCCTCGGCCCCGAAGCGCTGCACGACATCGCCATCGGCAGGATCGCGCTCGACATGCTGGCCGTCGACGAGGTCCTCGCCGACAAGTCGGGCACGAAGTTCGCCGCGATCGAACGGGGCTGGCGACGGTACGAGGAGGCGCTCTACGACGCCGACCCCGTGGTGCAGCACGACTCCCATCTCGAGTTCCACCGGTGCATCTGGGAGGCCTCGGGCAACTTCCTGCTCGAGAAGCTCTGGCCGGTCACCGCTGCGCAGCTGACGATCGCCCTCGCCGAGGACGAGCGCCGGCGCGCCGATCCCGAGCGCGAGTACCGCGTGCACCTGACGCTGATGGACGCGCTGCGCACGAGGGATCGGGAGCGGATCTTCGAGGCCGTCTCGGCGCACACCCTGAGAAGCGCCGACGAGGTCGTGCAGATGATCCTCAGGGACCAGGGCCCGCGCGACTGACGCCTGCGCGGTCGGCGCGCCGAGCCCGGACGTCCCGAACGGCCGGCGGTGCGTTCGGCGACGGTGCGCTCGGCCGACGCCGCGATGATCGGTCATCGAAGTGCGGGAATCGGGGCGGGGGCGACGCCCGGCCGCGCCCTCGTGCGCGTCGCTGCCGCGTCGGCGGACGTGCTCGCGGGAAATGTGCCAATCGGGCTTGCATTGTCATGCAACATGGCACTATCGTCAGATTGTAAGACACTCGAGCATGCTCGAATCGTCTTCACCGGTTCCGCCCGCGCGGCGCCGGAGCTGCATCCGCAGCACCCCTCGGGCGACCGCCCAAGTCCACCTCTTTACCTTCGGGAAAGGACGACGATGTCCAAGACAAGCAAGATCATCCTGGCCGTGCTCGGCGTGATCGTACTCGCGATCGCCGGCGGCTTCCTCGGCGCCACCATGAAGGGCGGCGGTGGCGGCGGCAGCAGCAGCGCGGCCTCCGACAACGGCGCCTGGATCGCCAAGATCAAGAAGCAGGGCGAGCTCCGCGTCGGCATCGCTTCGGCGCCGCCGATGACGGCCGAGCAGCCGGACGGCACGATGGGCGGCCCGAACGTGCTCCCCCTCCAGAAGCTCGCCGAGCAGATGGGCGTGAAGTTCACGCCGGTCGCCGCCGAGTGGTCGAAGATGGTGTCCGGCCTGCAGGCCGACCGCTTCGACGTGGCCGCCTACCTGGACTCGACCTCCGAGCGCTCGCTCGCGATCCAGTTCACCGATCCGGTCTACACCTACGAGGGCGCGTTCATCGTCCGTGCGGACTCCGGGCTGAAGACGGTGGACGACATCCTCGCCGCCAAGAAGCCGATCGCCCTCGCGAGCGGCACCTCCTACGAGCCGGCGATCAAGGGGCTCGGCGCCGAGCTGATGACCACCGAGAGCATCCCCAACGCCATCACCGCGATGGGCGCCAACCGGGCGGTCGCCGCCTTCGCCGACCTCCCCACGCTCGCCGATGCCGCGCAGAAGGATCCGTCCCTCAAGATCGTGGTCCCGGATCCCGCCATCTTCGTCCAGGACTCGAACTACGGCGTGAACGCCGACATCGACGCCCGCTCGCTGCAGGTGCTGAACATCGCGATCCAGAGCGCGAAGAACGACGGATCCCTCCAGCGCGCATTCGACGAGGCCGGCATCGTGACCGTCGACACCCTCGGCGACCTCCGGATGAAGTAGCCCTCGCCGTCTCTGATATCCCATGATTCTCAGAACGTACGAGTTCGACTGGACGGTCGTATCGAGCAACTTCCCGAGACTCCTCCAGGGACTCGAGATGACGCTGATCATCGCGGTGATCGTGATCGTGCTCTCGATGATCCTGGCGGTGCCGGTGGCGCTGCTCCGGATGTCGAACATCGAGGTCATCCGATGGGTGGCCCAGGGCTACATCGAGATCTTCCGGTGCACGCCGCTGCTGGTACAGCTCTTCTGGGTGTACTACGCGATGCCGACCCTCACCGGGATCACGATCCCCGGCGAGATCTCGGCGGTCATCGCCCTCACCCTGAACCTGACCGCGTTCATGGCGGAGGCCTACCGATCCGGGTTCCAAGCCGTTCCGATCGAACAGATCGAGGCCGGCAAGATGCTGCGGCTCACCAGCTGGCAGCGAACCCGGTACATCGTCATCCCGCAGGCGCTGCGCCAGCAGCTCCCCGTGATCATGTCGCTCGACATCTCCCTGTTCAAGGACACTGCCCTGGTCTCGACCATCGCGGTCGCCGACCTGATGTTCACCGCGAACAAGATCGCGTCGGAGTCCTACCGCGCGCTCGAGATCCTCACCACTGCGGCGCTGATCTACTTCGTCATCGCGTTCCCCGTCTCGCTGATCCTCAGCAAGATCGAGCGCAACATGATGAACGGCGACCTGCGCGGCGGAGGCAGGAAGAAGAAGTCGATCGCGGCCCAGATGGTCCCCGGAACGAAAGTGCAGGTCGCGTGATGACCGATGCGAACACCCCGAAGACCGGACCGGTCACCACCCGGACCGGCGCGGTGCGCACGATCACCGCGGCCGTCGGCGAGGTACTGGTCTCGGCCCGCGGTCTGCAGAAGAGCTTCGGCGACCGGCAGGTCATGAAGAACGTCGACTTCGACATGCTCGTGGGCGACATCACGGTGATCATCGGGAAGTCGGGATCCGGCAAGAGCACGCTGCTGCGCGCACTGGCCGGCCTCACCGAGCCGGACGACGGCCGCATCATGTTCGACGGCGAGATCGTGTTCGATGAGCAGAAGCGGACGCCGGTGTGGAAGGAGGTCGACTCCTACATCGGCATGATCTTCCAGTCCTACACCCTCTGGCCGCACATGGATGTCGCCAAGAACCTCACCCTCGCGCCGCGCAAGAAGCTCGGCATGAGCGAGGACGAGGCGATGGAACGGGCGAAGAAGTCGCTCGCCGAAGTGGGCATGTCGCAGCACCTGCACTCCCGCCCGGCGCAGCTCTCGGGCGGCGAGCGGCAGCGCGCCGCGATCGCCCGCGCGCTGATGATGGAGCCGAAGCTGCTGCTCTGCGACGAGATCACGTCGGCGCTCGATCCGCCCGTCGCGGCCGAGGTGCTGGGCGTCCTGCAGCGTCTCAAGGAGGAGGAGGGCATCGCCGTCGCGCTCGTGACGCACGACATGGCCTTCGCCTCCAAGGCCGCGGATCGGCTCGTCTTCTTCCACGAGGGCGAGATCGCGGTGAACACCACGCCGGATGAGGCGTTCAACCGCAGCGACAATCCGGAGTTGAAGAAGTTCGTGGACGCCGTCCGGTTCTGAATCCCCTCATCGCGAACCCGGTGGCGGGCGGACTGCCCTCCGCCCGCCACCGACCCCCCGGCCTCAGGGCCCCGCGCCTTCGGCGCCGAAAGGAGCAGAGTTGCACATCGTAGTCATCGGCGGCGGCGTGATCGGCCTCACCACCGCCTATCAGCTCGCGCTCGAGGGCGAGTCGGTCACGCTGGTGGATCAGCGCGAGACCGGCAGGGGCGCCGCCGAGGTCAACGCGGGCTGGGCGGTTCCCGCGGACTCCCTCCCCCTGCCCGGGCCCGGCGCCGTCGTCTCGGCGATGAAGTGGATGACGCGGCGCGACAGCCCGCTCTACATCAAGCCATCGATCAAGCCGTCGTTCCTGACCTTCATGCTCGGCATGTTCCGAGCCTCGAACGCGAAGGATCAGCGGGCCGGGTTCGCCGCGCACCTCGCACTCATGGGCGACTCGATCAGCGCCTTCGACGACTACCGCGCCGACGGGATCGACTTCGAGCTGAGGCACAACGGCCTGCTCATGGCGTTCCACGACGAGGCGCACATGCACCTCCATCTGGGCTACGCCGATCTGACCGGTCGCTACGGCATCGCCCCGATCACGATGCTCGGCGACGACGTCCGCGCGCACGAGCCGCTGCTCACGGACGAGGTGCGCGGCGGCCTCTTCTTCCCGAAGGAGCTCCATCTGGACCCGCGCGCATTCGGCGCATCCCTGCACCGGAAGCTCGTCGAGATGGGGGTCGAGATCGTCGAGAACGCCCCGGTCGACGGCGTGCAGACCGCGGGCGGGCGAGTCGTCAGCGCGTCATCCGGCACCCGGACCTTCGCCGGCGACGCCTTCCTGCTCGCCGCCGGCGCCTGGAACGGGCCGGTGTCACGGCTCTTCGGCGCCGCTCTGCCGATCCGCCCCGGCAAGGGCTACTCGATCGAGATGCAGCCCTACGGGTTGCGGGGCGCGACCAATCTGTACGACGCCAAGGTCGCCGTGACCCCGTTCGAGGATCGTCTGCGGCTCGCGGGCACCATGGAGTTCGGCGGTCTCGACGAGACCATCAACCGGGTGCGCGTCGATGCGATCCTGCGCGCGCCGCTGAGCTATTTGCGCGACTGGGAACCGCCCGCCCCCGCCGACATCACGCCCCAGGCCGGCATGCGCCCGGTCGCCCCGGACGGACTCCCGATCATGGGCCGGCTGCCCCGGCTGTCGAACGCCTACGTCGCCGGCGGCCACGGCATGTACGGCGTCACCCTCGCACCGGCCACGGCGCGCGCGATGAGCGCGCTGATCCGCACCGGCCAGATCGACCCGGTGCTGCTCCCCTTCTCCCCCTCCCGCTTCCGAGGCGGGCGCTGACCCGGCGCCGCCCTGCACGCTTCACCGACCCGTCCACCGCAGAAAGGACTGCACCATGACCCGTAAGAACGCGAACCTGAGCGGCGTGCTCGCCGCGATCCCGACCCCCTTCACCGCCGACGGATCGGCCATCGACGCGGCGGCGATCGCGGCCCAGATCGAGCGCATGGTCGCCGGCGGAGTCCAGGGCGTGGTGCCGACCGGCACCTCGGGGGAGTTCACCAGCCTGACGCCCGAGGAGTATCGCGAGGTCATCCGGCTGAACGTCGCCGCCGCGGCCGGTCGCGTCAAGGTCGTGGCCGGCATCGGGCACACCTCCACCGCCGGTGCGGTGGAGCTGGCGCGCTACGCCGAGGAGGTGGGCGCCGACGCCGTCATGGTCGTGCCGCCCTTCTACGATCCGCTCTCCTTCGACGCGCTCAAGGCGTTCCTCGCGACCGTGGGCGAGGCGATCAGCCTGCAGATCATGTACTACAACGTGCCGGGCGCGACGGGCGTCTCCCTCGACGCCGCCCAGCTCGCCGAGCTCGGTGACATCGACGGCGTGGACTACTTCAAGGACACCTCGGGCGACGCGGTCTCGCTGACCGACGTCCTGACGAGCCGCAGCGATCGCATCACCGCGTTCAACGGCTGGGACACGCTGACGTTCCTGGGCATCACGCTCGGCGCGAAGGGCTCGGTCTGGGGCCTCGCCGCGGTCGCGCCCGCCCAGGCGGCCGAGCTCTTCCGGGTGATCTCCGAGGAGAAGGACCTGGAGCGCGGGCGCGAGCTCTGGGCCCCGCTCTGGAACCTCAGCTCGGTGCTCGAGTCGATGAACTACCCGGCGGCGCTGAAGTTCGCGCTCGAGCTGCTCGGCACGCCGATCGGCCCGGTGCGGGCGCCGATCCTGCCGCTCTCCGAGGAGGAGCGCGGGCGCGTCGCCGACGCCCTTCGCCGACTCGGCGTCCTCGCCGCTTGAGGCGGGATACTGTCGGCATGGCTGTGGATCCGAGCTCGGGACCCGGGGCGCCCGTCACCGTCGAGACGATCGAGGTGCACGCGGAGGGCGAGCCCGGTCGCGTCATCCCGAACGCCGAGCGCTTCGTGCGCGGCGAGACGATGGCCGAGCGCTTCGACTTCTGCGTGCGGGAGCTCGACCCGCTGCGCCGCCTGCTCCTGCACGAACCGCGCGGCTACCCGGCGACCTGCGGCGTGTTCCTGCTCCCTCCGGTGAGCGACGGCGCCGACTTCGGGATCATCGTGCTGGAGCAGGGCGGGTTCACCCCGATGTCGGGCAGCAACACGATCTGCGCGGTGACGGCCGCCGTCGAGACCGGCATCGTGCCGGTCCGAGGCCCGGAGACCGAGGTCGTGATCGACACCGCGGTCGGCGTCGTGCGGGCGACGGCGCAGGTCCACGAGCACGCGGACGGCCGGATCAAGGTGCGCTCCGTCACCCTGACCAATGTGCCCGCCTACGCGGTCGAGGTGGAGCGTCCGCTCCGGGTGCGGGAGTTCGGGGAGGTCCGCGTCGACGTCGCCTTCGGCGGCCAGTTCTTCGTGCAGCTCGACATCGCGCAGCTCGGGATCGAGCTGAAGCCCGAGAACGCGAAGCGGATCACTCGGGCGGCGGCGCTCGTGAAGCTCGCGGCGCTCGAGCAGATCCGGGTGCGGCATCCCGTGAATCCCGCGATCGACCGGATCGCGATGGTGATGCTGCACAACGGGGATCGCGCGCCCGGTAAACAGGCGCAGAATGCGAACGTGCTCACGAGCGCCCCCGTCCTCGCCGATCGCGAGGCGAGCTGGACGGGCGTGCTGGACCGCTCGCCGTGCGGTACCGGGACCAGCGCGCGCATGGCGGCGCTGCACGCTCGCGGGCAGCTCGGCATCGGCGAGGACTTCTCGCATCGCAGCATCATCGGCAGCGAGTTCGTCGGGCGACTCGTCGGTGAGACCGCCGTCGGCGATCACCGCGCAGTGCTCCCCACCATCACCGGCCGCGGCTGGGTGACCGGCCGCGCCACCTGGCAGCTCGACCCCACCGACCCGTATGCCGAGGGATACACCGTCGGCGACATCTGGGCGTCCTGAGCGGGCGGGTCGTGCACACCGATCCGGCCCGGGCGCGGCAGTGCCGCGGGATCCACATCGAAAGGAACAGACATGAGCAGGTTCGCAGGCAAGGTCGCACTCGTGACCGGCGGCGGTGGCGGCATCGGCTCGGCGACGAGCCGGCGGCTCGCGGCCGAGGGTGCGCGCGTCTTCGTCGCGGATGCGGCGGGCGAGCACGCGGCCCGGGTCGCCGCCGAGATCCGCGATGCCGGCGGTGCGGCGCAGGAGCTCGTCTTCGACCTGACCTCCGCCGAGGCGTCGCGCGAGGCGGTCGCCGCCGTCGAGGCGCAGACCGAGCGCGGCGCGATCGACGTGCTCGTGAACAACGCCGGTGCGATGCGCCGGGGCGCGCTGCTCGACACGAGCGAGGACGACTGGGAGCTGAGCTTCGCCGTCAACGTCGACGCGCTCTTCCACATGTGCCGCGCCGTGCTGCCCGGCATGATCGCCGCCGGCGGCGGATCGATCGTGAACACCGCGTCGCAGTGGGGCCTCACACCGGCGCCCGGGCACATCGCCTACAACGTGACCAAGGCCGCCGTCGTCTCGTTCACGAAGAGCCTCGCACGCGACTACGCACCCGACCGGGTGCGGGTCAACGCGGTCTGCCCCGGCGAGATCCACACCCCGATGCTCGAGCGCGGCATCGCCGAGAAGGGCAAGACCATCGCCGACCTCGACGCCCTCGTGCCCTTCGGCCGGATCGGCCGCCCGGAGGAGGTCGCGGCCCTGATCGCCTTCCTCGCCTCGGACGACGCCGAGTTCGTCTGCGGATCCTGCGTCGAGATCACCGGCGCCCAGGCGGTGGCCTGATGGGCGACCTCGACGGGAAGCGGATCCTCGTCACCGGGAGCTCGCGCGGCATCGGGCGCGTGACCGCGTCGCTGCTGCACGAGCGGGGGGCCAGCGTGGTCGTGCATGCGCGCACGACCTCCGTCCACACGGTGGCCCTGCTCGGAGAGCTGGGGGCGATCGGCGGCGCGGATCGGGCCTCGCGCGTGGCGCTCGTGACCGGGGAGCTGGACGGGATCGCGGGCGCCGGGGCCGTGTGGGAGGCGGCGGAGACGGCCTTCGGCGGCATCGACGTGCTGGTCAACAACGCGGGCGCCTGGATCGCCTCCGAGATCGATTCGGCCGAGGCCTGGTCCGCGGGCTGGGAGGCGAACCTGGGGCTCAACCTCGCCGCGCCCGCCGAGCTGTGCCGGCGGGCGATCCTGAGCTACCGGGCGCAGGGGGGCGGGATCATCGTGAACCTCGCGAGCCGATCCTCCCACCGCGGCGACGACGCCGAGCATCTCGCATACGGCG
Source organism: uncultured Leucobacter sp. (assembly GCA_945952575.1). GTDB lineage: Bacteria > Actinomycetota > Actinomycetes > Actinomycetales > Microbacteriaceae > Leucobacter. The sequence continues at coordinate 1,433 of CAMFIY010000005.1, read as the reverse complement.
CCGCGAAGGGCGGCCTGCTCGCGCTCACCAAGGGCATCGCCCGCGGCTACGCGCGGGACGGGGTGCTGGCCTACGCGGTCGCCCCCGGGTGGGTCGCGACCGATCTCGCCGAGGGGGCGATCGAGTCGTCCGTGCTCGACGCGCTGCCGCTCGGCGAGGTCACCCCGGCCCGCGACGTGGCCGAGGTGATCGCATTTCTCGCGACGGGATGCGCGAGGCACACCACAGGTGCGACGATAGATATCACCGGCGCAGACTACGTGCGCTGAGGAGTACGGAAGTACAGACAGGAAAAGATAAATCATGGCGAAGTATCGAGTTCAGAACCCCGCGACGGGGGAGATTGTCGAGACCTTCGAATCCGCGACCGATGCTCAGGTCGAGCAGGCGCTCGTCGCGGCCGACACCGCCTACCGCGAATGGCGCGAGCAGAGCGTCCAGCACCGTGCCGGCGTCGTGCGCCGGGTTGCCGAGATCTTCGCGGAGCGTCGTCAGGAGCTGGCCGAGATCATCGCGCTCGAGATGGGCAAGTCGTTGGCGGAGAGCCTCGACGAGGTCGACTTCGCGACCGCGATCATCGACTACTACGGCGTCTACGGGCCGGGCCTCATCACGGACTACGAGATCCCGAGCACCATCCCGGGCAAGGCCGTGATCGAGCAGCTCCCCATCGGCGCGCTGCTCGGCGTCATGCCGTGGAACTTCCCGTACTACCAGGTGGCGCGCTTCGCGGCCCCCAACCTGGTCCTCGGGAACACGATCCTGCTGAAGCACGCGGACATCTGCGCGAAGTCGAATCTCGTGATCCAGGAGATCATGGAGGCGGCCGGCGTGCCGGTCGGCGGCTACCAGGCGCTCTTCGTCTCGCACGATCAGATCGGCACGATCATCGCCGACCCGCGTGTGCAGGGCGTCTCGCTCACCGGCTCCGAGCGCGCCGGCGCCATCATCGGCGCCCAGGCGGGCACTCACCTCAAGAAGTGCGTGCTCGAGCTCGGCGGCCTCGACCCCATGGTCGTGCTCGACTCGGACGACGTCGCCGCGGTCGCCAAGGCGGCCTGGGACTTCCGCACCTACAACGGCGGGCAGGTCTGCAACTCCAACAAGCGCCTCATCGTGATGGACGACATCTACGACGAGTTCGTCGCCGAGCTCGTGAAGCTCGCCGACGGGCTGAGGCCCGGCGACCAGATGAACCTGGGCGACGGCGAGTACGTGCCGCTGTCGACCCGCGGCGCGGCGGAGACCGTGAACGCGCAGGTGCAGCAGGCCGTCTCGGAGGGGGCCCGGCTGCTGGCCGGCGGCGTGCTGTCGGAGGGCCCCGGCGCCCACTACTCGCCGGCCGTGCTGGTCGACGTGCCCCGCGACTCTGATTCGTACCGCGAGGAGATCTTCGGACCGGTCGCGACCGTCTACCGGGTGCACAGCGACGA
>CAMFIY010000004.1 GCA_945952575.1 uncultured Leucobacter sp. | reverse complement strand
GGTCGCGATCGCAGACGACGTACTCGTCTACCTCGCACCCGCAATCCTCGGCGGCCCGCGCCTCGCGCTCGGCGATCTCGGAATCCCGAGCATGAGCGGGATCCTGCGCCTCGCAGACACCGCGGTCGAACGCCTCGGCGCCGACCTGCTCCTCACCGCCCGCATCGCCCGATCGAAAGAAGGATCCTGATGTTCACCGGACTGATCGAAGAGATCGGCGAGATCACCGCCGTCGAACCCGTCGGCGACTCGCTCCGCCTCACCGTCCGCGGCCCGCTCGTCACGGCCGACGCGCACCACGGAGACTCGATCCAGGTCTCCGGCGTCTGCCTCACCGTGATCGGCCAGGGCGACGGGTCCTTCACCGCCGACGTGATGGAGCAGTCGATCCGCATGTCGACGCTCGGCGCGCTGCGCGTCGGCGACCGCGTCAACCTCGAACGCGCGGCGCGGGTGGACAGCCGCCTCGGCGGGCACATCGTGCAGGGCCATGTCGACGGGACGGCGACGCTGCTCTCCGCGACGCCGCACGACAACTGGCGGGTCCTGCGCTTCTCGCTCGACCCCGAGCACGCGCCGTTGCTCGTTGACAAGGGCTCCGTCACCCTCTCGGGCGTCTCCCTGACCGTCTCGAGCATCGCGGATCCCGAGGATCCCGAGCCATGGTTCGAGGTGTCCCTGATCCCGGAGACCCTCACGGCGACCGTCCTCGGCGCGCTCGAACCGGGCGACCGGGTCAACCTCGAAACCGACATCCTCGCCCGCCACGTCGCGCGCATGCTGCGCTTCGGCGGCGAACCGACCATCCAGACAGAAGGAGCCCACGCATGAGCGGCACCGGTACCGACGGCGATCCCCGCATGCGCGGCATCGCGACCATCGAGGAGGCCGTCGCGGCGATCCGCGCCGGCCGGCCGGTGATCGTCGCCGACGACGAGAATCGCGAGAACGAGGGCGACGTCATCCCCTCCGCCGAGCTCGCCACGAGCGAGTGGGTGGCCTGGACCGTCCACAACTCCTCGGGTCTGCTCTGCGCGCCGATGACGAACGAGATCGCGGATCAGCTCGAGCTGCCGATGATGGTCGAGCGGAACGAGGACGTGCGCGGCACCGCCTACACCGTCACCGTCGACGCGTCCGAGGGCGTGACGACCGGCATCAGCGCGAGCGACCGCACCACGACGCTGCACGCGCTGGCCAGGGTCGAAGCCGCGCCCGGCGACGTGCGCCGTCCGGGCCACGTCCTGCCGCTGCGCGCGGTCGACGGCGGCGTGCGCGCACGCGCCGGCCACACCGAGGCGGGGGTGGAGCTCATGCGCCTCGCCGGGCTGCGCCCCGTCGCGGTGATCGCCGAGATCGTCGCCGCCGACGGCGAGATGATGCGCCTGCCCGGGCTGATCGAGCTGGGCGCGGCCGAGGGGATCCCGGTCATCACCATCGAGCAGCTCATCGACTATCTCGAGGAGCACGATCCGCAGGGCGCTCCGACCACGCCGACCACCCACCGTCAGGTCAGCCTCAAGGCCGACACGCTGGTGCCGACCGAGCACGGGCCCTTCCGGATGCGCGCCTACCGCGACCGCCGCAACGGCATCGATCACGTCGCGCTCATCGCCACGGCGCCCGACGGCTCGATGCCCGGCGACGACGCCCTCGTACGCGTCCACTCCGAGTGCATCACCGGCGAGGCATTCGACTCGCTCAAATGCGAGTGCGGGCCGCAGCTGCGCGCCGCGATGGATCTGGTGCAGGAGCGGGGAGGCGTCGTCGTCTACCTGCGCGGCCAGGAGGGGCGCGGGATCGGCCTCGCCAACAAGCTGCGCGCGTACCAGTTGCAGGAGGACGGCGTCGACACCCTCGACGCGAACCTCCAGCTCGGGCTGCCGGCCGACGCCCGCGACTACACCGCGGCCGCGGAGATCCTCGCGGACCTCGGCATGAACCGGGTGCGGCTGCTGACCAACAACCCCGACAAGGTGAAGCAGCTCGAAGGCTACGGAGTGCAGATCGCGGAGCGCGTGCCGCTCTTCGTCGGCGTCACCGAGCAGAACTCCCACTATCTCGAGACGAAGCGCGATCGGATGGGGCACATGCTGCCCGACGCCGTCACCGAGCAGGACGTCGCCGAGCAGACCGCGATCGATCAGGCCGAGCGGGCGGGGCAGGCATGAGCGGGGCGGGGGCGCCGAATCTGGCGGTCGACGCGTCGGGCCTGCGGGTCGCCGTCATCGCGGGCAGCTGGCACGACGAGGTCATGGGCGGGCTGATCCGGGGCGCGCACGAGACCATCGTGCGCGCCGGGGCGGAACACACGCTGTTCCGTGTCGCTGGCGCGTTCGAGCTGGCGCTCGCCGCGCAGGCCGCGCTCACCCCCGCCGAGCACGGGGGCGGCGGATTCGATGCGGCGGTGTGCCTGGGCGTGATCATCCGGGGCGGGACCCCCCACTTCGAGTACATCTCGAACTCCGTCACCGACGGGCTCACGCGCGTGCAGCTCGACACGGGTCGGCCGGTGGGCTTCGGCGTCCTCACGACGGACGACGAGCAGCAGGCGCTGGATCGCGCGGGGCTGCCGGGCTCGCCCGAGTCGAAGGGTCGGGAGGCCGCGGAGGCGGCTCTGCAGTCCGCCGTCACCGTGCGGCGGATCAGGACCGAGGGTCCGACGATGCCGCTCGTCCCGGGCGCGGGGGCCTAGGGCCGGCTGCAGCCTCCGTCTCTCACTACCGCCGCGCCGGTCGCGGTCGCCGCTCAGGTGAGATCGCGGCCGAGGCCGGCTGTGCGCGCCTTCACGATGGCCTCGGCACGATCGGCGACCTGGATCTTGGCGAAAATGTTCGAGACGTTGTTCCGCACGGTTTTCGGCGCGAGGTACAACTCCTCGGCGATGGCCTGATTGGAACGGCCGGCGGCGACGAGGCTGAGGATCTCACGCTCGCGAGCAGTGAGCTCCGGGAATGCGTTCGCAGACACCGCGGTCGATTCGACGGCGTCGAAGAAGGAGACGACACGACGCGCGACCTCGGCGCCGAAGAGCGCCTCACCGTCCGCCACCCCGCGGATGGCGCGGGCGACCTGATCCCTTCGAGCGCCTTTGAGCAGGTATCCGCGAGCTCCGGCCCGCATGGCCTGGAACACGGTATCCGCATCCTCCGACATCGTCAGCACGACGACGCCGAGGTGCGGGTGCCGTCCGGTGAGCTGTCTGGTGGCGGTGATCCCGTCGAGCACCGGCATCTGCACGTCCATCATCACGACATCGGGCGTCAGCTCGTCGACGAGCAGGATCGCCTCGGCCCCATCCGAAGCCGTGCCGACGACCTCCATGTCCTCGAAGTCCGCGAGCGCCTGCGCGAGGCCCTCCCGGTAGAGCGGATGATCATCCACCAGCAGGACTCGGATCATGGTTCATCCCCTCCGCGGACAGCGCCGCCTATCGGTATCTCTGCGGCGATGCGCAGACCTCCGAGCGGCGAGGCGCCGATCCGCCATTCTCCGCCCAATTCCTCCGCCCGGATCCGCTGCGACGCGAGCCCCTGGCCGTTCCCGGGCTGCACGATCCCGACGCCGTCGTCGTCGACCACGATGCAGAGCTCCTCATCGACCACTGCGATTGCGACTGTTGCGCGTCGCGCCCCCGAGTGCCGCACGATGTTCGTGACCGCCTCGGAGACGATCCTGTAGCCCGCGACCTCGATGGCGGCCGGCAATCTCTCCGGCAGATCCAGGTTCGTATCGATCTCGATCGCGCCGCTCGAAAGCCGTGCGCACTGCTGCTCCACTGCCCCGAGCAGACCCAGCTCGGTGAGCACCGCGGGTCGGAGGCCGTGGGCGACCCGACGCACCTCGTCGACGGCATGGCTCGCATCGTCCGCAGCGCGCGATACCAGCGCGGCGACCTCGGTCGACGCGCCCTCCGACGCGACCGCGGGAAGTTTCGCGGAGACCGCATCGAGTCGCAGCACCACACCGGCGAGGAGCGGGCCGATGCCGTCATGCAGCTCTCTGCGCATACGCAGCCGCTCGTCCTCGCGCGACGCGACGAGGCGTGTGCGGGCCGCGTTGAGCTCATCGTGGGCCTCACCCAGCCGAATAGCTGAAATCGCATGACTCGTGAGTGCCTCGAGCAGGCGTCGATCGTTGCGGGAGAGTCGCGGCCTGCGAGGAGCCGCCATTCCCAGTGTGGCGAGTTGGCGACCCCGATACGAGACCGGGTGACGGGTGGCGATCGGCGAGACCCCGTCTCCGCAGTCGACCGTGAGCGGATCGCCCGAGGGACGATGCAGCGCGAGCACCGCTCTCGGGCTGAGAAACGCCTCGCGCGCGGCATCGGCGACCGCAGCGAGCTGTTCCTCGACGTTGCCCGCGTGCTCGAGCCGATCCGTGAGGTCGATCAGCACCTCGAACGGTTCCTCCCGGCGTCCGGAGACCAGTCTGCGCACCGCGCGCCGCAGTCGCTCTCGGAGCGGCAGATAGATGGCTCCGACCGTCAACGCCGAGACGGCGGCCACCGGTCCGGCGGGTCCCGAGACGCCCAAGAGCCCCAGCAGCATCCCGTCGATCACGAAGAACGAGACGGCGAGGAATGCAGAGATGAGCGTCCACCCGATCAGCTCGTCGATCTCATAGAGGCGGTAGCGGGTGATGGCGACCAGGATCGATGCGGAGAACGCCGCGAAGCCGAGCGCCGAGAGGAGGTTGGCAATCACCTCCGGCAGGGCGAACCAGCTCATCAGGCCCAGCGCGGCCGCGGACGCACCCCAGAGCAACCAGCGCAACTGCGCGCGCCCGACCGGATCGGTGAGGCGCCTCCGATGAACGACGACCGCGATCGCGCCGATGAATCCGATCGGCACCGCAAGACGGGTGGCGGGAATGATCACCGTCCACGCATTCGACGGAAGCGAGAGCTCGAAGGGTGCGTCCGCAAACGGGGTGAGGCGCGGATCCAGCGGATCGCTCGCATCGATCAGCTCCGCGGTCGGAGCGACGAGCAGCGCGAGCGGGAGCAGCGCGATCGCGCCGACGGACACGAGGGAGACGACTCTCCAGCGGCCTTCGGGCAGCCGTCCATCGGGGAACAGCACGAGCAGCAGCGGGACGCCCACCAGCAGCCAGGCGCCGAAGCGCTCGAACATCCAGAACGCGAAAGCAGTGCCCGGCAGGCCGGGGGCGAAGCTCGTGGAGGCGTTCACCCAGGCCGGGGCGAATCCGTCGACGGCCCAGAGCACCCCGCTGGCCAGCAGCACGATCGCGATCGGATGACCGGGGCGTCGCCACATGAGCAATGCCCCGGGTATCCCGAGCGCGAGACCGGGGAGCGCCCCGGTCCACCCCTGGGCGACGGCCGGATCCGCGCCCTGCACGAATCCGGCGAGATCAAGAGTCAAGGCGGCTGCGGCAAATGCCGCGCAGCAGATGAATCCGAGCAGGGAGGCGACCCGCCATCCCCGTTCGCTGCGCGCCTTCCGCTCTGCCATACACACATACTCCCAGAGTCGACCCGGTCGAGATAGGGACGCGTGTCCCGCGCTCACGGGACGGGGTCGGCGGAGAACGGGGCACTGGACTCTACAGGCGCGGCGCGCAGCCGGCGAGCATCGAAGGTGCGGCGGATCCACCGCCTTCTGAATCCCGAAAGGAACCACCTCATGACCTCCACCCTCGAACGCCACGATCGGATCGGGTCGGCCTACGCGTCGACAGCGACCACCCCAGTCTCGGTTCGGACCGTGCGCAAAGCAGGCCTCGGCCTGCTGCTCGGCTCGCTCACCTGGGCCATCACCCTCTTCGCGGTCGGTCCGGTCTCGGACACGGCACTCGGCATGATGATCGGCGATCTCGGCGGCCTCGCCTTCCAGCTCTCCCTCTTCGGCCTCCTCCATATCCAGCGCCGCACGCTCGCGACGGGCCCGAAGCGGTTCTGGAGGGTCGCCTTCGCAGTCGAACGGATCCTGCTGTGCATCGCCATCTCCTGGACCGTTCTGCACGCCTTCTGGCCCGGCCTTCCCTTCCTGCCGATCCTGGATCTGTTCTGGCCGCTGTCGATGATCGGGATGTTCGTGATCGGCGCGGCGATCCTGGTCAAGGGGCGCTGGCGCGGCGTCCTCCGCATCTGGCCGATGATCGCCGAGAGCTGGGCAGTGGTCTGCGTGCCGATGCTCGCCATCTTCCAAGGCGCAGTGGCCGGATGGCTGCCCGGCACCCACCTGCTCATCGGCTATGTGACGCTCGGCGCGATGCTGCTCGCGAAGCCCGAACTCACCGGAGCGAGCACGCAGGACTGACGGCTCGGGACGGCTGCAGCGGCGAACGCGCCGCAGCCGTCCCGGTTCCACCCGAGAACTCGATCGAAGAAAGCAGATACTGAAATGCTCCCCAGCACCACCACCGCTCTCCGACGCCACGGCCTGCGACTCGCGCTATCGGCTGCACTCGCCCCGGCAGCCGTCCTCGGCTGCGTCGCGGCACCCGCAGTGGCGGCACCCGCCAGGCTCGAGGCCGACGCGCCGACGCTCTCGCCCGCCCCGGACGACACCCGAGCCGTCGCAGCCGCGGCGAACACCGCGGCGACCGACGTACCTGCCGGGACGCTCGTCTTCGTCCAGGCGCACAACGTCTGGCTCTCCCGCTCGGACGGAACCGGGCGGTACCGCGTGACTGCGGACGGCACCGCGGCGCGACCATACACCTCGCCGTCGATCTCGGACACGGGCCTGATCGCCGTCGCGCACAACGGCAGGATCAAGGTGCTCCACCGCAGTGGCGCGCTGTTCCGCGAAATGAAGCCGCAGCTCTTCACCTCGCAAGGGCGATGCGTCACCGTAGTGCCGCCCGGCCCGCCGCTGCGACCCCGGATCTCCCCCGATGGGTCGAAGATCGCCTTCTCGCAGGTGCGCGGCATCCGGTGCCTCGACGGATTCGACACCGAGGCGCTGTCGGGCGTCGTCCACACGTCGAATGGTCGGTTCGCCAATACCGTGGTCATCGGCCTCGACCCGTCCTGGGTGACGAACAGCCGGCTCGTGATGTCGGATGTCAAGGTCTACGACCTGGGCGGCGGGAACGAGGGAAGGCACTGGTACAGCGCAAGCGACGTATTCGGGCCCTCCGACGGCATCAACTTCCGTGAACTCACCGAGCCCGTGATCAGTCGGAACGGAGCTCGCACAGCAGTGGTGGTCACGAACCGCGACGCCATCGGGTTCTTCCCGACCGTCACTGATCCGCGCTCAGGCGTACCGGCCAAACCGCTCGTGCACAGCGGTTGCGTATACAGCTCGGACTTCAGCCGGGATGATGCCCGGATGCCGCTGATCGACAGCCTCAGCGTCACCGGAGACGGCTCCACCTTCGTGTTCCGCGACGGCCCGAACATCTATGCGGCCGATATCGACGTCGACGACTGCGGCGCCAGCACGGTCGACCGACTCATCGCGAACGCCTCGGATCCGTTCTACTCCCCGGTCTCGTATGCGAGCAAGCCTCCGGCCCTGCTCACGAATGCCCCAAGGATCTCAGGCAAGCCGACAGTGGGGAAGACGCTGCGGGCGACGCTCTCCGGTGCCGCCGCCGGAACGAGAATCGCCTACCAGTGGCGCAGCAACGGCAAGGCGATCAAGAAGGCCACCCGGTCGACGCTGAAGATCACCTCATCGCTGCGAGGCAGGAGGATCACGGTCGCAATCACGGCCAGCAAGGCCGGGTACCCGGTGATGGTCAAGACCAGCAAGTCGGTCCGAGTCAGGTAGTGGGGCGACGGCCGGCAGCGGGTGCGTCCGGCAGCCGCTGCCGGCCGACCCGCGCATGTGCGGCACTATCGGCTGCCGGGCTCCACGGCGCCTACGCGGTGGAACCCGATCGCCGGCAGCCCGCGACGGGCGACCAGCCATTCCGCGACCACCAGGTTCGGCACCCAGCACAGGAACGGCACGATCGGGTAGGCGATCGCGAATGCCGCATCGAAGTCGAAAGCGCCGGCGGCGGCCGAGGCGAACGGCAGTTGGGCCAGGATCAGCAGCGGCAGCCAGATCCGCAGCGTGACCGCCGCGTAGCTCAGGGCGAAGTTGCGCATCATCCAGGCGCGATGGCCCGGGATGTCCCGCCTGCGGATCGCCCGATAGGCGAGCCAGCCCGTCAGCAGCCAGAGCAGCGCCAGGGAGCCGAAGCCGAACACGCCGATCAACCCGGCGGCGTTGACCGGGGCGAGCACGAGCCCGGCCAGGCCGCCGACGCCGACCGCGAGCAGGTAGACGCGCCCGATCCACCGGTGGGCACGCGGCCATCGCTCGCGAACCCTGCGCCAGAACTGCAGCGGCCCGAGCAGCAGCGCCAGGCCTCCGCCGCAGATATGCGCGTAGAAGGCGATCCGGATCGGCGCGGCCTGATCCGCATAGTTCGCCGCGAGACCGCCCGACGAGGAGGCGAGCTCGTGCAGGCTGGAGGTCAGATAGGGCACCACCGCGAACGCCGCGATGCCGATCGAGGAGAGCAGCACCCAGACCCAGGCGATCCGGGTGCCGGAACGGCTGGGCGCTGCGGCGCCCGGGGCGAGTGCCGCAGATGCGGCGGTGCGAGCGGTCATGGTGCTCCTCGTGGTCGGCGCCGGCATGCGCGTCGGCGATGGCCCAAAGCTACGTCGCGGCGAGCGCCCCGATCCAGCGCGGAAGGCCGAAATCAGGGGAAGGCGCGGGCAGAATCCGGGAACCCCTAGGGGACGGCCGGAAGGCCGGGCCCGAGACCCGCTGCCGACCCGTCGGCCCGCGCGCCGACCCCCAAGGAAGCACCAAGGCTGCACCGCTAGGGTGAGAGCCGTGGCCGACGAACCCGCACCGAGCAGCGCACGCACGCACAACCGCACCCGCAGGAGCCGCCGATCCCGGGCCGATGACGCTCCGCGCGGACCCCGCGCCACCTTCAGTCAGCTGCTCCCCTATCTCTTCGCGCAGCGCGGACGGGTCGCCTTCATCGTCGGGCTGAGCATCCTGGGCGCGCTCTTCTCCCTCGCCCAGCCCGTGATCGTCGGCGCGGTGATCGACCGCGTCCAGCACGAGAGCCCGCTCGGCTGGCTGCTCTGGGGTCTGGTCGGCTTCGTCCTCGCGAGCGCGGTGGTCAACGGCTATCAGCACTACCTGCTGCAGGTGCTCGGCGAGGGCGTGGTGCTGAACTCCCGTCGCCATCTCATCGCCAAGATCCTGCACCTGCCGATCCCCGAGTTCGACCGCCGACGAACCGGCGACCTCGTCTCGCGCGTCGGATCCGACACCACCCTGCTCCGCGCCGTCCTCACCCAGGGCCTCGTAGAGACCGTGGGCGGCGCCCTGCTCTTCGTCGGGGCGCTGATCGGCATGCTCATCATCGACCCCCTGCTCTTCGCCATCACGTTCGGGATCGTCGCGCTCTCGCTCGTCGTGGTCGTCGTGCTCTCGGCGCGGATCCGCCCCGCCGTGACGCGCGCGCAGGAGAAGGTCGGCGATCTCGCGGCTTCCGTCGACCGGGCGATCGGATCCATCCGGACGATCCGCGCGGCGGGCGCCGCCGATCGGGAGCAGGCGCACATCCAGGGCGAGGCCGACGAGGCCTACCGCTACGGCATCCGCGTCGCCCGCATCTCGGCGCTCATCGTGCCGATCTCATTCGTCGCGATGCAGGTCTCGTTCCTGACCGTGCTCGGGGTCGGCGGCTACCGCGTCGCGACGGGAACGATCAGCGTGGCCCAGCTCGTGACCTTCATCATCCTCCTCTTCATGATGATCATGCCGCTCGGGCAGGCCGCCGGCGCCATCGCCGCGGTCAACCAGGCCCTCGGCGCGCTGGGGCGGATCCAGGAGATCGTGGCGCTTCCCACCGAGTCGGAACGCGACGCCGACACCGCACCGGACGGCCGGGTCGTCCCGTTGGACTCCGTCGACGCAGCCGGCGCACCCGGCGCGGCGGCGATCAGCTTCGCCGGCGTCGGGTTCACCTACCGCTCGGCGGCTCCCGAGCGCGTGGACGCCCGTGAGCTGATCCGAGGCGGCGGACGCGGCAAGCAGCGGGACGCCGAGGCCGTGCCGGCCTCGATCGTGGAGACACCCGTGCTGCACGACGTGAGCTTCGATGTTGCACGTGGAACACGCGTCGCCCTCGTCGGCCCCTCCGGCGCCGGCAAGTCGACGATCCTCGGCCTCATCGAGCGCTTCTACGACCCGGATCGGGGTGCGATCTCGCTGCACGGCATCGACCTGCGCAGCCTCGACCGCGCCGAGCTGCGCGCGCAGCTCGGCTATGTCGAACAGGACGCCCCGGTGCTCGCCGGCACCGTGCGCGAGAACCTGCGACTCGGCGCTCCCGATGCGAGCGACGCCGAATGCGAGCGCGTGCTGCGAGCGGTGAACCTGGGTGCGCTGATCGATCGCGCCGCAGAGCAATCCGGTCTCAGCACCGGCCTCGACGCGCAGGTCGGCGAGCGCGGGATCATGCTCTCCGGCGGCGAGAAGCAGCGGCTCGCGATCGCGCGGGCACTCCTGACCGCTCCGCCCATCCTGCTGCTCGACGAGTCGACCGCGAGCCTCGACGGCGTCAACGAACGCCTCATGCGCGAGGCGCTCGACTCGGTGGCGACCGGGCGCACGCTGCTGGTCATCGCGCACCGGCTCTCGACCGTGGTCGACAGCGATCGCATCATCGTCCTCGATGAGGGCCGCGTCGTCGGCGAGGGCACGCACGAGCAGCTCGTCGATTCGGTCCCGCTCTATCGCGAGCTCGCCCGGCACCAGCTGCTCGTCTCCGAGGACTGAGCGGGCTCAGTAGTACCGGCCGCTGATCCGCGCCACGGGCACGTGGCCGTCGAAGAGCTGCGTCACGGTGACCAGCTCGAAGCCGCGATCCCGCAGCCCCGCGACCACCTTGCCCGCCACTGCGACCGAATCGGCGTGGGTGTCGTGGAACAGGATGATCCCGCCCGGCTGCACGACGGGCACCGACCGCGCGATCAGTGCGCTCCTGCCCGGTTCGCGCCAGTCGTTGGTGTCGACGTTCCAGAGGATCGCCGGCATCCCGATCCTGTCGATGATCTGCTGATTGATCGCGCCGTAGGGCGGTCGGTAGAGCGTGATGCGGCGGCCCCCGATCCGCTTCAGGATCGCTGCGGCGTCCTTCACCTCGGCGTTCGCCGCGGCGAGCGACAGCATCGTGAGATCCGCATGGTGCATCGTATGGCTGCCGATCTCCTGGCCGTCGGCGAGTGCTCGGCGCACGACGCCCGGTCGCGCTTGAGCATTCGGGCCGATCATGAAGAGCGTGATCCGGGCGCCCTGGTCGCGCATGGTGGCGAGCAGTGCGGCCGTGTACTGGCTCGGGCCGTCGTCGTAGGTGAGCGCCATGCAGGTGAGCAGGCGGCAGTCGAGGTGGACGGTCGCAGCGGCGGCTTTCACGCCGGTGAAACGCTTGCCCGCGTTGTGCCGCAGCAGATCGCCGAGTTCGCGCGACCACACGTCGGCCATGGCGCGCGGCACCCGCACGACGGTAGGCGTGGTCGTGGCGGCGATCCCGATGGCTGCGAGTTCCGGGGCGGCGATGCCGGCGGGAAGGGTCGCGACGATACCCTGCTTCGCCGTCGTCCGAGCCGTGAGCAGCGCCGTCTTGGCGAGCTTCAGCTGCGCCGTGCTCGGAGCGGCGAGCCGGGCGGGCACGGTCCCTCCGGCGGCCCCGATCAGTTGCGAGACGGCGCGGCGCCACAGCGCGGCCGGGGCCATGTTGCGCCACAGCTCGGAGCGGACCACCTCGCCCGCGGCGTGCGTCCTGAGGTCGGCGTAGAGGATCCGCGTGCGATCCTTCAGGATATGCGTCGACGAGCCCTTCACGGTGCGCATCGCGATCTGGATCACGTCGCCCGACGCGGAGAGCACGTCGCAGGTGACGGCCGTGCCGCGCTGCGCCGGGGGCGCGGTGGTCGGACGACGCAGCACATCCCTCGCGCTCCAGCGCGAGGATCCGGGAACGCAGCCCCGCTCTCCGAGGCCCGAGCCGACCGGGAAGGCCTGCGGGGTGAAGCCGCGGCCGCTGAGTCGGATCGCCGCGCGGATCTCGCGATCGACGAGCTGCGTGAAGCGGGGCACCCCGGGTACGTAGACGAAGCGGGCGGAGAGTCGCGCTCGGGTGTTGCGGATGCGCTCGCCCAGCAGCCCCTTCGGCGGCGCCACCGAGGCCGCGGGGACGATCGGCCCGCCGTCCTGCGGGGCGACCGGCCCGGATCCGCCGGCCGGTTCGGCCGCAGCGCCCCGATCGGAGCCCGCGCCGCCCTCGGCGGGTGTCCTCCCTGTTGCGGGAGGATCCGTCTTCCGCGCCGCATCGTTCCCGGAGCCGCTCTCCGCGGTGCGCCCGCCGACCTGCTCGGGCCGCGGGCCGGCGCTGTGCCGACCGTCCGACTGGCCGGCGGAGAACGTCAGCGTGCCGGGCTCCCCGGCGCACGCCGAGAGGACCAGCGCCGAGGCCATGGCCGCGACGGCGATGACCCTCGGCGCACGCGCCAGTCGGGTCCGCCTGCCGTCGAGCGGATGGATCCGGCGCGATCGAACCATCGAGCCCTCCCCACCGAGCGCCGAGTTTCCCCTGTCAACTCAGAGTAACCGCAGCTGCGTCGATCCGCGCACCGAATGCGTGATCCGTGCCGACGTTCGGCGAACGCTCAGACAGCGGCTGACTGGCGGGCGCGCTCCAGATCGAAGAACGTCTGAGTGTTGAAGGCGTACGCTCGACGCACCTCGTCGACGACCCGCTTGCGCTCGGCATCGTCGAGCTCGGCTCCGACCGCGTCCAGCCGCTCGCGATAGGCCGCCTTGAACGCCGGCAGCGGTCCGAGCTCCGGGAAGGCGTAGAACGAGACGCCCTCGGTCTCGAAGCCGTGCTGGCGTGCGATCAGGCGTGCGATGGCCTGGCCGCCGGAGAGATCGCCGAGGTATCGGGTGTAGTGGTGCGCGAGGATGCCGGGCTTCCACCCCTCGGCGGCGACTTCGCGGATGCGGGCGGCATAGGCCTCGGTGGCGGGGACCGCGACGATCTGATCGCGCCACTCGGCGCCGAGCAGGAACTCGAGGTCGGCTTCGAGCGCGGGGAGCCGCACGAGGGCGGCCGGGTGGAAGCCGGCGTAGGCGGGATCCGAGGCGAACTGCGCCGCCGCCTCCTCGAGCGCGACGTAGACGAAATAGTGCTGCGCGACGAGCGCCGCGTAGTCCTCGCGGCTGGCGCGACCCTGCATGATGTCGTCCATGAAGGTTGCATGCTCGCTGTCGCCGTGATCCCCCCAGGTGGCGTGACGCAGGTCGCTCGAGAAGGATCCGTCGCTCTCCTGGCCGGCTCCGTGCGGGTGACCGGCGGGAGCGCCGCCGTGGCGTCCGTGATGGGGGTGGTGCGGGTGCGCGCCGCCCGCGGAAGCGGATCCTGCCGCATCGGCGGCTGCGTGCTCCTCGCGCGGCGTCACGCCGAGCTTCTCGCACGCGGCGCGGTAGAGCGCGACGACCTCGCGGCGGATCTCCGGCCGCTCGGTGATCCTGCCGGCGGGCCAGTCGACGCGGAGCTCGTGAGCGGATCCGCCATCGGTGACGCTCCAGACGCCCGCCGTCGCATCGAGCCCGGTCATCGAGCTCGCCGTCGCCTCGGGGTGCCCGAAGGCTCGCGCGATCAACAGGTTGTCCTCGTTGTGATCTCCGTTCATATGCTCGATGACGGCGGAGACCACGGTTGCGTCGAATTCACTCACACAGTCATGTTAGTGAGATTCGGTACCGAATGCATCATTCATCAGATGAATGCAGTATCATGCGCTGCCCACCTGCCGGCCGCCCGTGTCGGCCGCTCGCCACGGTTCCGGACGCCGCTCCTGACACCTCCATCCGCCCGCATGCCGCCCCGCCCGTCAAGGATGCGCTTCACAGCGACCGCCCAGGGATCGGCGACCCGGATCCACCCAGCAGGTAGACTCGGTGGGGTCTATGTCAGCTGCGAACAGATCGGCGGTCCCGTGGGTATTCGACTCGGAAGGCGTGCACGCGCTGGGGCGCTCGCCGTTCTCTCCGCAGTCGCGCTCGGCCTGACCGCTTGTACGGGCGGCGTCGGCCCCCTCGGCGATGCATCCGCCGACTCCCTCGACAAGGGGACGACGAGCGGCATCGAGGCGGCCGTGAAGAGCGCGATGGAGCTCAGCGGTTCGACCCAGGCCGTCGTCGGCGTGTGGCAGAAGGACGGCTCCGCATACGTCCAGGGCTTCGGCGACGGCGTGAGCGCCAACTCGCAGATCCGCGCTGCACAGGCCGGACAGCCGGTGATGTGCGCCCTGCTGCTCGACCTCGTCGATCAGGGCCGGCTCAAGCTGGACCGGAAGGTCTCCACCGACCTCACGCAGCAGGTCGGCATCGAGGGCATCACCTACGGCCAGCTCTGCGCGGCCACATCGGGGCTCGGCGACTTCAAACGCGACATCTCGGCGATCTTCGCGAACAACCCTCTGCGCCAGTGGTCGGATCGCGAGCTCTTCGCGCACTCCCTCGCGTTCTCGCCGATGTCATGGCCCGGCCTCAACGTGCATGTCAACGACTCCAACACGCTGCTGCTGGCCCGCGGGCTGCGCTCGATGACCGGCTCCTCGATCTCCGATCTGCTCGAGTCGCACGTCTTCTCGAAGGCGGGCATGGGGTCGAGCTACTACCCGAACGACGTGCTCACGCCCACGGAGATCTCGGGCGGCATGACCGGCCTGACACGGCAGTTCGCGGGCAAGAAGGCCGTCTGCGACGTCGACGCGGCCTCCGTGCCCAAGGTCTCGCCGTCGATGCTCGGCGGCGCGGGCGCAACGGTGACGACGGTCACCGACCTCAAGAACTTCTACGAGAAGTACCTCGACGGATCCTTCGGCGGCAAGTCGGCGAAGCTCATCACCGAGACCGTATCGACCACCAACCCGAAGCGCGACAAGAACGGCAACCCGATCGCCGACGAGGCGACCGACGCGAAGGCCGCGGCGAATCCGCGCTCCTGGGGCTTCGGTGTCGAGAAGATCGGCCCGCTCTACGGCATGAGCGGATCCATGACGGGCACCATCACCGCCGCCTACCGGGATCCGCGGTCGGGATCCTCCGTGGTCGTGTCGCTCAACAACTCGAGTGCGGGCGCCAAATTCGCGCAGGCGCTGGCGTTCGAACTCGCCGCGATCGCGGGCGTCGACGTCGCGTGGACCGCCGACGACCAGGTAGCGACCCTCGAGAAGCTCGCCGTCTGCCAGTAGCGGCGCAGGGCCGCACCGCCGCCTCTGCTAGGGTTGAGGCACCCCGGGGATGTAGTTCAATGGCAGAACTTCAGCTTCCCAAGCTGATAGCGCGGGTTCGATTCCCGTCATCCCCTCCATGAACGCCTGAGCGCTCCCGCCCTTGCGGTGGGAGCGCTCAGGCGTTCCCGGGGATGACCGGGAACGAACCCCGCGAGGGGCGCGATCGGCAAGAGAACGCATCGCGTTCGACCCGATCGCGGCGTGAGCCGATCCTGAGGATCGGTGAGCCCTGTGGATGCCGGGCGGAGCCCGCAGCCACGTCGATTCCCGTCATCCCTCCGCTTGCAGCATCGCTGCTCCCTCCGCGGATTCCGGGAATCCCGAGAACCCCGAGCCCCCGGAAGCGGCGCCGGTCAACCACTAGTCTTGACCGTATGCGCATCGCCACCTGGAACGTGAACTCGATCCGCACCCGCGCTCCGCGCGTGGTCGACTGGCTCGTCAGAGAAGACATCGATGTCCTCGCGATGCAGGAGATCAAGTGCCGCCCCGACCAGTTCCCAGTCGAGGCCTTCGAGCGCGCCGGCTACCAGCTCGAGATCCACGGGCTCAATCAGTGGAACGGCGTCGCATTCGCGAGCCGCCACGAGATGACGGACGTCGCCCGCGGCTTCGACGGGATGCCCGGTTTCGGCGCACCGATCAAGGGGCAGGAAGCCGTGCAGGGCACAGGCCCGAACGGCTTGCCGCTCGAGGCGCGCGCGCTCGGAGTCACCGTCGGCGATCTGCGCCTCTGGAGCCTCTACGTGCCCAATGGGCGGGCGCTCGACGATCCGCACTTCGCCTACAAGCTGGACTGGCTGGCCGCGCTGCGCGAGAACACGGAGCGCTGGCTCGGGGAGGATCCCGAACTGCCGCTGGCGCTGATGGGCGATTGGAACATCGCCCCGCTGCGCGAGGACATGGGCGACCCGACCTTCACCGAGGGTCACTCGACCCACGTCTCGCCCGATGAGCGCTCGATGTTCGCGTCGTTCACCGAGTTCACCGACGATGTCGTCCGCCCGGTCGTGCCCGAGGGCTACACCTTCTGGGACTACAAGGCGGGTCGATTCCAGAAGGACGAAGGCATGCGGATCGACTTCATCCTCGGTTCGACGGCCTTCGCCGGCGCGGTCACGGGCGCATCGATCGAACGCGAGGAGCGCAAGGGGGACGGGCCGAGCGACCACGTCCCGGTCGTCTGCGATCTGGATCCGACCCTGCTCGATGCGGGCTACGAGGACGACGACTACGACGCTCCGATGATCTTCGGCTGAGGCGGCGCGGAGCGATGCGGTGCGCTCGAACGCTCTGATTTGACGAGATTCGGAGCGCTCGTTATGTTAGTACCTGCATGGGGAACTCACCATTGTCGATCGACAGGAAGAGTCCCACTCAGTGTCCCGAATACCTCGCAAACTCGCATTCGTCGTCCCGCTATTCGCATTTCCCGGATTGCTCGGCACAGCCCTGCCGATCGCTTCCGATACCGGTTCGCAACCCGCAGAGACCTCCACGGTCGCGCTCTACGCCTGGCCGGCGAACGACGCGCTCTCGGAAATGACGGTCGGCGAGGAGCTGCCGCTTGAACTCGTGTCAACGGATGTGCGCGCGTCCGCTCGTGAAATCACCGTCCGACTCCCCGAGCGAGCGGATCTGCGTCGCTACGCGGCGACGACCGGAGACGTCAATCTGATCCTCTCGGTCACAACGGGCCGCGAGCTCTCGGAGCAGAACATCGGTCTGGACAAGGCGGAGGTCGATGAGGTCAATCGGAGCCGCGTGCTGAAGGTTCCGACACAGACCAGAATCACCGTCGACGACTCCGATGGCCTCGCACCGAGATTCGCGTGCGCGATCCTGAAAGAAAAGGAGCTCGGCGACCGCTGGGTCAACGTGGCGAGCCTGTTCTCCCGCAACACCGGGACTCGCCAGACCTATCTCTACTCAAAGGGTCAGTCGACGAAGTTCGATGCCGGCGCCTCCCCCACTGGCGCGGACTCCGGTTTCGAGGTATCCGGGTCCACATCGGTGAGTTCGACCGGCTCCATCGACTTCGGCTGGCACAAAGGCCCCGATGCGAAGCATCTGCAGACGATGTTCGCCTATGCCAGGTTCAGGAAGCATTGCCCGACTCCTAAAGGTCCGGTCATCAAGACGTCCGCGCATGTCCGCGCGTACGACTGGTCGGGGGAAGGCAACACCGTGAAGGCCACGACACCCTCTGCCAAGCACTGTGTGTCCTACAAGAAGGGTCAGACTCACATCCAAGACGTCGGCAGCCATAGGAGAATGACTGCGACAATCACTATCCTCGGCATGTCCCTAGGATCCGAGAACAACTGGTCTGACCACGGTGTCCAGCGAATCAAGTTCAAGACGAAGAAAGGTTTGGTCTGCGGAGTCGCGGGAAAGCCGGGGGGAAGCGGCGTAAAGCAGCTTGTAGCGAAGTAACCCCATGCGGATCAAGCGAGCTGTCGGCATCGTCCTTTTGAGCGTCTCTCCCCTTGCGCTTGCCGGCTGCGGAGCGTCTCAGGACGGCCCGCTCGGAGGGCAAGAGGGTGACGGAAGCAGCACCACCGTATGCTCCCCAGGCAATGTGACCGAGACTGCCATCTTCGGATTCCCTCTGACGAACAGTCACTCAGATCAGCCAGTCTGGATCCTCGATGCCGAGGTCACCCATAGTCGGCGCGTGCGCCCCGATTCCGCAAAGATAACCTTCGATCCGACACCGAACGAAGACGATACATGGATCGGTGGTGACTATCTGTCGAGCAGCGCTGATCCCGACGTGGAATCGAGGGAGCGTCTCGACTCCGTCTTCGCCAAGATGGTCGACCCGCCGGGTGCGATATTCCAGCCAGGACAAGAGGTCAACATGCTCGTGTTCTTCTCGGCCGAGAAGGATCCGGTCACCTCTAGGCAGATGAAGACCGCCGTCATCGACGAGATCACCATCCGCTATCGGGTAGGCGGCCGGGACTACAAGAAGATCGTCCGGCTCGAGATGCAGATCAAACCCGACGAGTGCTGATCCTGGGGTGGCGGCAATGAGGTACGCAGATCAGGAGCAGTTGTGACCCGGCAGGCCGTTCTGGCGAAGTCTTCGCGAAGCAACGACGGAAACGTGCGCCGAAAGCCCCAGCTCGCGGGGATCGCGCTCATGACCTGCCTCCTGGCAGGCTGCTCCCCGGCGACCGACGGCCCGTTCGGCGCGACCTGGGGAGACGGCAGCGGAAGCGGCATGTGCAAGTCAGGGCGAGGAGTCGAAACGGCGATCTTCGGATGGCTGCTGACGAACGAGAGCCCCGACGACCCCGTACTCGTCACTTCGGCCAGGGCCACCAGTAGCCACTACGTCGTGCCGGGCTCTCTGAGAGTGAAGTTCAACCTCGCACCCGAGAGCGATGACTCCTGGATCGGCAGCACCTCGATGCCGTTCGATCCGAAGGAAGACATCTACCCTGTTCCAAAGCTCGAGAGGATCCTCGCCGAGAGCGTCGAACCGGCTGACGCGGTCATTCAACCCGGCCAGACAGCAAATGTTCTCGTGATGTTCTCAGCAGCGGTGGATCGGGTGTCGCACAAGCAATGGGACGTGGCGACGGTCGATGAGGTCACCATCTCTTACCGCGCCGGCGGCAGGGACTACGTCAAGGTGATCAGGCCGGAGATGATGATCGCCGCCCCGAGAACGAAATGCCCCTAGGCTCCGTCCGGACGGGAGAAGCTCAGAGGTCGACGTACGTCTTCCCGTCAGAAGCGACCACGGCGGATCCCGCGCTCAGCTCTGCGGCGAGCGCCGCGAGTTGAGCGAGCTGATCCTCTGCGACCACATAGCCCTGCGCCACCTCATCGCTGTAGGCGGCTTCCCCCACCGACCAGCCCCGCCGACGCGCCTCGGCCTCGAGCTGCGCGGCGACGTCGTAGGCGGTGCGCACCTCCACCCGGAGCCGCTCGGCACGCGTCACCATCTGTGCACTCAGCACTGCCTCCGCGACCGCGGCACGATACGCCCGGGTCAGACCTCCAGCGCCCAGCAGCACTCCCCCGAAGTAGCGGGTGACCACGGCGACGACATCGCTGAGCCCGGCGCTCGTCAACGCGTCCAGCATCGGGGCGCCCGCCGTGCCGCTCGGCTCGCCGTCATCGTTCGATCTGCGCACCCGGCCATCCGGCCCGAGCACGAACGCGCTGCAGTGATGCCTCGCCCGCGGATGCGCCGCCCGAACGGCCGCGATGACCTCCCGCGCCGCCTCCTCACCCTCGACCCGCTCGATCCGCGCGAGAAACCGCGAGCGCGAGATCTCGATCTCGGCATCGACCGGCGCCGCGATGGTCTGGTACTCCACCCCACCATTCTGCCCGGCGCGCGATCGACTGCGCAGGTTTGCGCAGATCAGAACTGAAGAACCGCGCGGAACCCTGCCGTGGGCGCAGGGAGCAGAGAGCAGTAGGCTCGGCGTGTGAGCGTAAGAGTCGACGCGTGGGTCTGGGCCGTGCGCCTGGCGAAGACCCGCAGCCAGGCGACCACGGCATGCAAAGCCGGGCACGTGCGCGTGAACGACGCGACCGCCAAGCCCGCTCAGGCCGTGAACATCGGGGACGTGGTGCGCGTGCGCCTGCACGGCTTCGACCGGATCTACCGCGTCGTCGGGCTCGCGACCCGGCGCGGCAGCGCCGCCGAAGCCGCGCTGCTCTACGACGATCTCACCCCGCCGGCTCCACCCCGGGTCGAGCGGCCCGCGACCGTGATCCGGGATCCCGGCGCCGGCCGCCCCACCAAACGGGATCGCCGAGACATCGACCGCCTGCGGGGCTTCGCGCGCTGACCCTCGCCTCCTGGAGGGGGCGAAACTCGAAGATCTGCCGAGAATCGGATCCTGGGTGTCGGAGTCATCCGATGCCGAGCAGATCTCCGAGATCCGGCCGAGCCTCGACCGCGGAGCCGAGGTCCCCCGGTGCCAGCTACTCGGCGCTCGCGAGCGCCTCGGCCCCGCTCACGCGGAGCCGAGGTCCCCCGGTGCCAGCTACTCGGCGCTCGCGAGCGCCTCGGCCCCGCTCACGCGGAGCCGAGGTCCCCACGGTGCCAGCTACTCGGCGCTCGCGAGCGCCTCGGTGATCTTCACCCGGCCGCCGCTGCGCAGGATCGAGCCCGCGTAGATCCGCGCGCCGATCCAGAGCACGATCACGATCGTGATCGCGAGGATCCCGAGCGAGAGGATCGGCTCCCACCACTCGGCGGTGCCCAGGTACAGCCGCATCGGCATGCCGACGGGAGCCGAGAACGGGATGTAGCTCATGATGGCGAGCACCGTCGGGTTGTTGTTGAACACGATCACCCCGATGTAGGGCAGCATGACGAGCATCAGCACGGGGCTCGTGACGGAACCGATGTCCTCCTGGCGGGAGACGAGCGAGGCGAGCGCGGCGTAGAGCGCGGCGAGCAGCACGAAGGCGAACGCGAAGAGCACGGCGAACCAGACCAGGGAGGTGCCGAGCTCGCCGAGCAGCAGATCCTGCCCGGTCGCCAGCATGCCCACCGAGGCGAGCACGGCGATCGCCACCACCTGGGCGAGCGCGAGAATGCTGTTGCCGATGATCTTGCCCGCCAGCATCACCCGGGCAGACACCGTCGCGAGGAGGATCTCGACGATGCGCGTCTGCTTCTCCTCGACGACGCTCTGCGCGATGGTCGTGCCGAAGGTCATCGCGCTCATCATGAAGACGATGCCGAAGCCGATCGCGATGATGTAGGCCAGGAACGGGCTGCCACCGCTCGGATCGAGCAGCTCGACCGACGGAGCCGCGGAGAGGGCCTGGATCAGCTCGACCGGCGCCTTGTCCTTGGCGAGCACGGTCAGGTCGACGGGTGTGCTGCCGCCCGCCACCACGGCGGCGTCGACCTCGTCGCTCATCACGAGCTTCTCGGCGGCCGCGCGATCCGCCACTTCGGTGATCGTGTAGGCCTTGGGGTCGAGCTGTGCGGACACCCCGTCCGCCACCGCGATCTTGCTCGGCCCGCCGAGCGGGCCGGCCGAGGCGCTGAAGCCGGCGAAGAGCACGCCGCCGAGCACCACCAGCAGCAGGATCCCGGTCGAGATGAGGAACGCCTTGCTGCGCAGGCGGGTGGTGATCTCGCGCTCGGCGACGAGCCAGGCGGCCTGCACGGGACTGGGAGCCGAAACGCCCTGAAGCGTCGTATTCACTGCACGACCTCCTTGAAGATCTGAGAGAGGGTAGGGGTGACCTGGCCGAAGCGACGCACCGAGAACGAAGGGTCCGCGACCGCGCGGGCGAGCACGGCCTGCGCCGCACCTCCGTCGATGCCGCCGTCCGTCTCGGCCGCGATGTCGAAGCGTGCGAAGCCGCCGTCCAGGTGCGTGACGGAGGTTCCGGGCACCTCGCGCACCCACCCTGCGTCGGCGCCCGGGCCGGCGAGCTCGATCTCGAAGCTGCGACCGGAGTGCGCGGCGCGCAGTTCGTCGCGGGAGCCGGAGGCGAGGATGCGCCCCCCGCCGATGACGACCACGTCGTCGCAGAGCCGCTCGACGATGTCGAGCTGATGCGAGGAGAAGAGCACGGGCGCTCCCTGCGCCGCGTAGTCGCGCAGCACGCCGAGCACCACCTCGATGGCGATCGGGTCGAGACCCGAGAACGGCTCGTCGAGGACGAGGGCGATCGGCCGGTGCACGAGGGCCGCGGCGATCTGCGCACGCTGCTGGTTGCCGAGCGAGAGGCTCTCGAGGGTGTCGTTCGCCCGCTCGCCGAGACCGAGCCGCTCGAGCAGCGTCGCCGTCTCGCGCTTCGCCGCTTCGGCGGGGATCCCGTGCAGTCGCGCGAGATAGACCAGCTGCTCGGCGACCTTCATCTTGGGGTAGAGCCCGCGTTCCTCGGGCATGTACCCGATGCGGGCCCGATCGGCCGCCGTGATCGACCGCCCGTCGAAGCGCACCTCACCGGCGTGCGCGCTGAGCACACCGAGGATGATCCTCATGGCGGTCGTCTTGCCCGCTCCGTTGCTGCCGACGAAGCCGGTCATCCGCCCGTCCTCGACGCTGAAGCTCACGTCTTCGAGGACCCTCCGGTCGCCGAAACTGCGTGATACGCCTGCGATCTCGATCATCTCGCTCCTTTCGTTCCTCCCACGCTAGAGGGTGCCTGTCTCGCACGCCTCCCCCGCCCGGCTGAGTCGGATCCTCCGTCCGGCGGATCCGCGGCGCCATCCCACTGACTAGCCTGGATGCATGGCAGAGGAATCGGGATCGCACCGCACCGAGCTGCGCCGCGAGACGACGAACTGGGTGCGCCCCTTCCCCGGGACGCAGGCGATCCGCGCCGATGCCGGGCTCGCCGCGCTGTTCGCCGTCGCGATGACGCTCACCGCCCTGCTCTATCAGCGCAGCGGCCTCTACACGAATCCGGCGGAGCCCTGGGTGTGGGCGCTCGGGATCGGGCTCTGCACGGCGCCGCTCGCGCTGCGACGTCGGTTCCCCGAAGCGGTCGCCGTCGCCGTCGCCGCCGGCTTCTTCATCGTCGGGCAGTTCAAGGTGCCCGAGATCCTGATGACCAACATCTGCCTGTTCCTCGCGCTCTACACGGTCGGCGCGTGGGGCAGGAACCGGGTGTCGGCGTTCTGGGTGCGGTTCGGGATCACGGTCGCGATGTTCGTCTGGGTCTTCGCCCAGGTGATCGTGGGCTCTGCCGACCCGGATCTGCTGCCCGGTTTCTCGCGCTCGGGCCTCTTCTCGGCCTACGCCACCTTCGCGGTGCTGCAGGTGGTCACGAACCTGCTCTACTTCGGCGCCGCCTTCTTCTTCGGCGAGCGCGGATGGCGGGGGGCCCGGCTCGCCGCGCAGTTGGAAGCGCAGGGGCGCGAGCTCGAGCTCGAGCGCCAGACCAGCGCCGCGCAGGCCGTGGCACTGGATCGACTCGGGATCGCGCGCGAGTTGCACGATGTCGTCGCCCACCACGTCTCGGTGATGGGGATCCAGGCCGCCGCCGCGCGGCGGATCCTCGATTCGGATCCCGAGCGGGCGGCCGATGCGCTCGAGGTGGTGGAGGAGAGCGCGCACGCGGCCGTCGAGGAGTTGCGGCGACTCGTGCACACCCTGCGCACGCAGGAGACCGAGGATCCCGCGTCGACGA
Source organism: uncultured Leucobacter sp. (assembly GCA_945952575.1). Taxonomy (GTDB): domain Bacteria; phylum Actinomycetota; class Actinomycetes; order Actinomycetales; family Microbacteriaceae; genus Leucobacter. The sequence continues at coordinate 536 of CAMFIY010000004.1, read as the reverse complement.
TCGGCGTCGCCCAGCTGACGGCACTCATCAGCGCCTCGCAGAGCGCCGGGACACCGACGACGCTGATCGTCGCCGGCGAGCCGCGACCGCTCCCGATGCTCGTGGACGTGGCGCTCTACCGCGTGGTGCAGGAGGCGTTGACGAACGTGCGCAAGCACGCCGGGCGCGGAGCGACCGCGGAGGTCCGGCTGCGGTTCGCTCCCGAGGCCGTCGAGGTCGAGGTGGCGGACGACGGGGTGCGGCAGACGCTCGCCTCCGCGCCCGGCGCCGCACCCGGTGAGTCGCCCGGGCTGGGCCTGCGCGGCATGCGGGAGCGGGTCGGAGCGGTCGGCGGCACGGTGAGTGCGGAACGGCGCGAGCAGAGCGGCTTCATCGTGCGCGCGCAGGTGCCGCTGAGCGCGGTCGCCGCGATCGAGGTAGCCGGATGATCCGGGTACTGCTGGTGGACGATCAGGCGCTGGTCCGCTCGGGGTTCAGGATCATCCTCGAATCCGAGCCGGATATCGAGGTCGTCGGCGAAGCCGCCGACGGGGCCG
>CAMFIY010000003.1 GCA_945952575.1 uncultured Leucobacter sp. | reverse complement strand
GTTCAACGTCGAGGCCACGGAGCACTTCGGCGAGGGACTGCGGATCACCCCGGTGCGCATCTGGTCCAAGGGCGTGTACCTGCACGACGTCGCGCAGCTGCTCGTCGCCAACACCCGTGCGCCCGAACAGGCGATGGGCGACCTGCACGCCCAGTCGGAGGCGACGGCGGTCTGCGAGCGCGAGATCGAGCGACTGGTGAAGCGCTACGGCACCGAGACCGTCGAGGCAGCGATGCAGGAGACGCAGGACTACGTCGAGCGCACCGTGCTGCGCCGCCTCGCGGAACTGCCGCGCGGCACGTGGAGCACCGTCGACTACCTCGACCTCGATCCGGGAGCCGACGAGGCGCTCGTGCCCGTCGAGATCACGATGACACTCGACGGAGCGGGTGTGCACTACTCGCTCAAGGGCGGCCCGGCGATCAAGGCGTTCCTGAACTCGGGCTACGGCACCACGTTCTCGGCGATCTACGCGGGCACCAAGACCTTCTTCCCCGACGTGCCGCTGAACTCGGGCTTCTACGCGGCCGTGACCGCCCAGATCGGGCCCGAGGGCACCGTCATCAACGCCGGGTGGCCGCTCGCCGTCACCGGCACCGTCTCGGGCCCCTACGAGAAGATCATGAACGGGATCTTCGAGCTGTGGTCGCAGATCATGCCCGAGCGCGCCATGGCCTGCGCCTTCAACCTCGAGTACCTGCTCGTCGGCGGCCGCGACGCCAGGTCCGAGAGCAAGCCCTATTTCATGTGGTACGACTGGATGGCCGGCGGCTGGGGAGGCCGAGTCAGCAAGGACGGATCGAGCGCGACGGCGCCCGTCTTCGGCGTCGGCCTCGCCGTGCAGGCGTGCGAGGGCCAGGAGCGGCTGACCCCCGTGGTCACCACCATGCACCAGATCGGCCGGGACTCCGGCGGCCCCGGCCGGTTCCGCGGCGGGTGCGGCGTCGAGAAGGGCGGCACGCTCACCGATGCCGAGGCGTCGGTGATGAGCTACTGCTGCGACCGGGCGCGCTCCATCACCTGGGGCATCGAGGGCGGCCTGCCGTCCATCCCGCACGGCGTGTGGTTGAATCGCGGCACGGAGGACGAGCGGTTCCTCGGCTCGATCTTCTCCTCGGTGCCGGTGCAGCCGGGCGACACCTTCTACCGCCCCTCGGCGGGCGGCGGCGGGTTCGGCGATCCGCTCGAGCGCACGCCGGAGGAGGTGCTCGAGGACGTGATCGACGACTACGTCTCGGTCGAGCGCGCCCTCGCCGACTACGGCGTGGCGATCGTGCCCGTCGACCCCGACCTGGATCAGTACGAGATCGACCAGGCCGCCACCGCGAGGCAGCGCGCGTTCATCCGCGAGAACCGCGCCGACTGGCTCCGATCCGACCCCGCCGAGGTCGCCGAGAAGTATCGCTCGGGCGAGCTGGATCTGCTCGACGTCATCCGCCGCCACGGCGTGATCCTCGACTGGGGCACGGGCGAGCTGTTCCCCGAGACGACGCGGCAGCACCGCGCGCAGATGGAGCGGCGCTCCGCCGCGCACTGGAGCTGAGCGGGAGTCGGATATCAGGGATTGGGCAGATGCCTGAACACCTTGCGTGTTTTCCGGCATCTGCCCAATACGTCCGGGATTGCCGGAACTTCACAATGAAAAGGCGTCACGAAAGCGCGTGATCGCGAATTCGGACGAAACAGAAATACCAACGGAGGTATCACAGTGAGTTTCAATCTGACCGGTAGCAACGACGATGTCGAAGCCACCGACGCCCTGGCCCGCCAGGGCAACGACGACGACCAGATGAAGCGGGGTTCGCTCGCCATGGCCTGGTACGGGGTCGCGAGCGCGATGTTCTTCGTCTACATCGGCGCCGCGATGGCCTCGGCCTACGGCACCATGAACGCCATCATCGGCATCGTCCTGACCATCGTCGTCTACTGGCTGATCAATTCCGTGCTCTCGAAGTACGCGATCAACAACCGCACGACGGTCGCGCAGTTCTCGCGCACCATTCTCGGTACGGCGGGATCCACCATCGCGACCATCATCTTCGCGCTCGTGGCGATCTACTACGCGGTGTTCGAGGGCTCGATCGTGGTCTACGCGTTCATGACGGCGTTCGGCGGCGAGCACTGGATGTGGAGCCTCATCGTCGTGGCCTACTCCACTCCGCTCGTGATCGGCGGCGTCCGTCGCTTCCTCGACAAGCTGAACGGCTGGCTGATGCCGATCTACTTCTTCGGCCTCGTCGCAGCCGTGATCTGGGCCGGCGTGCAGTACGGCTTCACCGACAAGTGGATCGCCCACGATGTGCCGGCCGTGCCCTTCTCGCTGGGCGGCCCGGGCTGGCTGGCCGTCTTCGCCGGCTACATGGGCATCTGGATCATGATGATGTTCACCATGGACTATGCCGCGCTCGGCAAGCGCCAGGACACGAAGTTCCACCAGCACGTCACCTTCGGCTGGGTCTTCTACCTCCTGGCCTACGGCTTCGCCGCGTTCGTGGGCATCTTCCTCACCTTCACGATCCCTGGCATGGAGGTATCGGAGTCCGGCGTCGCCGGCGGCCTGGTCAGCATGATGGGCATCCTGGGCCTGATCGTGATCTTCGTCTCCCAGACCCGCATCAACACGGCGAACTACTACCTGGGGGCGGCCAATCTGCGCGCCTTCGGCGAGCGGCTGCGCATCAAGCTGCCGAATCTCGCGTGGGTCCTGATCTCCTCGGTCATCATCTACCTGATGATGCTGCTGCCGATCGTCCAGTACCTGCTGCTGGCGCTCGCCTGGCAGGGCGTGCTCGTGACCGCCTGGGTCGCGATCGCCATGACGCACATCCTGATGTCGCGCGGAGCGAATCAGGAGCACGCGGCCATCGGCGATCAGCACTACCGTCCGTTCAACGCGAACGGCCTGATCGCCTGGATCGCCGGCACCGTGGTCGGTCTGATCATGCTGCAGCTGGGCAGCTTCAACGCCGAGCTCGCCGGCGTCGGGGCCACCTGGGGCCCGATCCTCACGGTCGTGGTCTCCTCGGCGGTCTACGCGATCCTCTGGAAGGCGAACCCGACCAGCCGCACCGGCCTCATCAAGGTCGTCGGCCAGCAGGGATGAGGGCCCGGATCGGATGATCCGCCCGAGCGCCCGGGGCCTGCCCGCCGTATGCGCGGACAGGCCCCTCGCCGTGCCCGGCTCGGGATCAGTAGGGTTCGAGCTCGACGAGGCGCAGCGCCATGAGGCAGGTGGCCCGGCCGTCGAGCGTGTCGAGCGAGACGTTCAGCAGCTGCTCGATGCGGTGCAGCCGGTAGCTCAGCGAATTGCGGTGGATGAAGAGCTCCTCGCAGGTGCGCGACGGCTGGGCGTCGTTGCGCAACCAGGTGCGCAGCGTCGGCAGCAGCTCGGCCGCCCGCCCCTCGTCGTGCGCGATGAGCGGGGCGAGGAACCGCTCGGCGGACTCGCGGGCGCCGCGCCCGGCGGCCGCGGCGACCACGGCGCTGAGCCCGAGCACCGGCGCGAGGTGCGGCGCCGTGACGTGCTGCACCAGGTCGAGCGCGTGCACGAGGGCGAGGCGCAGTTCGTCGATCGTGCGCGCCGGCTGTCTGAGCACGAAGGGGATCGCCGGCTCCATCTGCAGGAGCCGGCCGGCCACGACGGGGAACTCCTCGCGGGGGAACTGGGCGACCGCGATCATCCGCTCGTCGAGCTCCGCGATGCGCACGTTGTGGAATGCGTCGTGCAGCGCGACCCTGAGGCGCCAGGCGACGGCCGCGTGCTCGCCGCTCATGTCGGCGACGAGCAGGGTCGTATCGGCGCGGTTGCCGAGGCCCAGCTCCTGGAAGGCGGCCGCGACATCGTTGCGCGTGAACTCCGACCAGCCGATGCAACGGCTGACGAAGCGCTGCATCCCGCGCTGGCTGTTCGCGTCGACCGTGACCGAGCGACTCAGCTGGAGCGCCAGGATCGAGGTCACCGGAGCGAGCAGCGACTCCAGCTCGATCGCGGATCCGTAGCTGCGCACCGCGAGCTGGCAGGGATTCTGCAGGCCCATGGGCAGCGGGATGGTCAGCGTGTCCGGCTGCGCGGAGGGCTGGCCGGCCTTCCAGGTCGCCGACTCGGGATACTGGGCGATCAGTGCGCTGAAGGCGTCGTAGATGGCGATCGGGTGCTCGATGGCGGCATAGATGGTCGCGAGCAGGGTGGTGATCTCGGCGCCCTGGCTGGCGAGGCGCGCGCACTCGTCGGCGAGCGACCAGCTGCGGTCGAGCAGGGCGATGCGCTCGGCCTGCAGCATGCTCTCCACGTGCTGATCGATCTTGAGCAGCGGCACCGTCGTCGGCACCTCGAGCAGCGGGAGGTCGTGGCTCCGGCACGCCTCGACCAGCCCCTTCGGCAGCGTCGCGTGCGCCGTTCCGATCGCGAAGGCGAGCGCTGCGACCGGGACCCGGGTGAGCCGCTCGACGTAGCCGTCCCAGATGCTCTGCTCGGTGAAGTTCATGCCGATGCCCGAGGTGAGCAGGAGTACGCCCGGGTCGAGGAAGGGCGTGGGATCGAGGTGCTCCGTCGGCGCGCATCGCAGGATCTCCCGCTCGAGACGGCGGGACTTCGTCGGCGTCTCGAGCCTGAGGCGCAGCGAGTGCTCGGTGAGCAGATCCGTCACGCGCATGGTGCCTCTTTTCGCATCTGCCTCAAACAATGGCGAAACTTCTTGCAGTTGCATAATAACGCCCTGAATCGAGTGAGCGTAGTTTCGAGCTATGGAAGCACAACGCAGTGAATCAGTCACCGTCAACTCCGACATGGGTGAGGCCTTCGGCCTCCACACCTTCGGCAACGACCTCGCGCTCATGTCGATCATCGACGTCGCCAACGTCGCCTGCGGATTCCACTCGGGCGATCCGGCCGCCATGGAAGAGACGGTCCGCAACGCCAAAGAGCACGGCGTGCGCGTCGGCGCCCATCCCGGACTTCCCGACCTCGTCGGCTTCGGACGCCGCGAGATGAAGCTCACCGCCGAAGAGGTCGAGGGCATCATCCGCTACCAGGTCGGCGCGCTCAGCGGCTTCCTCAGGAAGTACGACCTGCCCCTCAACCACATCAAGCCCCACGGCTCCCTCTACGGCATGCTCGCCCGCGACGAGGAGCTGATGCTCGGGGCCGTGAAGGTCGCGCGCGACTACGGCGTGCCCGTGTTCGGGATCGCCGGCACGAACCACCAGACGGTCGCCGAGCGAGAAGGTGTCGAGTTCATCGGCGAGCTCTACGTCGATCTCGACTACAACGCTCAGGGCGGCCTGATCATCCTGCGCCAGCCGCACGCGACCGATCCCGCTGCCGCCGCGGCACGGACCCGCCGGGCGATCGAGACCGGGGCGATCCTCGCCGACGACGGCACCGAGATCCCGATGAGCTTCGACAGCATCTGCGTCCACTCCGACACCCCGAACGCCGTCGAGGTCGCCACGGCGGTCCGCGACGCGCTCGCCGCCTAGGTCTCCCGGGCTCCAGAGACACCCGTTCACCGCATCAAGCCACAGACACCGACAGAAAGCGAATACCCCCACTATGAGCGCTCAGATCATCGCGCCGATCCCCGGAATCTTCTACCGCCGCCCCGCGCCGGACAAGCCCCCCTTCGTCGAGATCGGCGACACGGTCGAGGTCGGCCAGACCATCGGCGTCATCGAGATCATGAAGCAGTTCACCGAGGTGCGCTCAGACGCCGACGGCGTCCTGACGGCGTTCAACGTCGACGACTTCGGCATGGTCGGCCCCGGAGACGTCATCGCGACTCTCGACTAGGCCCGGAATCGGGGCCTCCGAAGTGAGGCGCGCTGCGGAGCCGCACCGCGCCGGGATAGAAGGAGCGCAAAATGAAGAAGCTGTTGGTCGCCAACCGGGGTGAGATCGCCGTCCGGATCATCCGCTCCGCCAAGGAGCTCGGGATCGCCACCGTCGCGGTGGTGAGCGAGGCGGACCGAGGATCGAACGTCGAGCGTCTCGCCGACGAGACGGTGGTTGTCGGCCCGGCCCCCGCGGGGCTGAGCTATCTCAACCACGACGCCATCCTGGACGCGGCCAGGCAGACCGGTGCGGACGCCATCCACCCCGGCTACGGCTTCCTCTCGGAGAACGCGGAGTTCGCGCGCAAGGTGCAGGACGCCGGCATCGTCTGGGTCGGCCCCGATCCCGCATCCATCGACCTGATGGGCGACAAGTCCCGGGCGCGCCAGGCGGCCATCGACGCAGGCGTCCCGGTGCTCGCCGGCACCGATGGCGTGCTGGACACGAGCCAGGACATCGAGAGCATCGCCGACGGGATCGGCTACCCGCTGCTCGTCAAGGCCTCCGCCGGCGGCGGCGGCCGCGGCATCCGCCGGATCGATTCGCGCGCGGAGGTGCGCAGCACCGTCGAAGTGGCCCAGGCCGAGGCCCTCGCCGCCTTCAAGTCGGATGAGGTCTACTTCGAGCGCTTCGTCAACCACGCCCGCCACGTCGAGGTGCAGATCTTCGGCGACGGCGAGACCTGGGTGCACTTCGGCGACCGCGACTGCTCGATGCAGCGGCGCCAGCAGAAGGTCATCGAGGAGGCGCCGGCCCCCGGACTGCCCGAGGCGCTGCGGCAGCAGATGCGGGAGACCTCCGTGGAGCTCGCCCGCCAGGCCCGGTACGTCGGGGCCGGCACGATCGAGTTCCTCTACGATCCCGAGCGCGAGGAGATCGCGTTCATCGAGATGAACACGCGCCTCCAGGTCGAGCACCCGATCAGCGAGCTCATCGCCGGCGTCGACCTCGTGCGCGAGCAGCTCCGCATCGCTGCGGGGGAGAAGCTCGGCTACACGCAGGCCGACATCGAGTTCGAGGGCCACGCCTTCGAGTTCCGCATCAACGCCGAGGATCCCGACAACAACTTCATGCCGAGCCCCGGCCGCATCGAGACGCTCGACCTCTCCGGCGGACCCGGCGTCCGCGCCGACTTCGGCTTCTCGGCCGGCCAGGTGGTCGTGCCCTTCTACGACTCGCTGCTCGGCAAGCTGATCGTGTGGGACACCGACCGGGATCGCGCACTCGCCCGAGCTTCCCGCGCGCTGGCGGAGACCGAGATCACGGGCATCAAGACGACCGTCCCGCTGATGAAGCGGCTGGTCGCCCTCGACCACTTCCGTGACGCCACCCACTACACGACCTACATCGAGTCGGTCCCCGGCCTGTTGGGAGAATCCGCATGAGCCTGCCAGAGCACGCCCGCTACAGCTGGGGCGGTGACGAGTTCCTCGTCATCGAGATCGCCCCGGACATGTCCCTCGAGGCGAACTTCGTCTCGAACTCGATCGCAGCCGGTCTCGAGGATCGCGGGCTGCCCGGGATCATCGACATCTGCCCGGCCAACGCCTCGCTGCTGATCCGCTTCGATCCCGACCGGCTCGCCCACACCGAGCTCGAGGCGACCGTCCGCGAGCTCGAGGCCGAGGTGCGCAGGACCACCGAGGGCGTGCTCGAGACCCGCATCATCGAGATGCCCGTCTGGTACGACGACCCGTACACGAACGAGACGATGACCCGGTTCCGCGAGGGCTACCACCAGGAGCCGAGCGGATCCGACCTCGACTACAGCGCGCGCGTGAACGGGCTCGCCGACGCGGCCGAGTTCGTCCGCCGCCATCACGAGACGCCGTGGCTCGTCTCGATGGTCGGCTTCGTGGCCGGGCTGCCGTTCCTCTACCAGCTCACGCCGCGCGAACGTCAGCTCGAGGTGCCGAAGTACCTCAGCCCGCGCACCGACACGCCCCCGCTCACGATCGGCATCGGCGGCTGTTTCACCGCGCACTACTCGGTGCGCGGCGCCGGCGGCTACCAGATGCTCGGGATCACCCCCACCCCGATCTACGATCCCGAGCAGAAGCTCGCCGACTTCGCCGATTTCTCGGTCCTCTTCCGCACCGGGGACATCGTGAAGTACCGCCCGGTCGACGAGGCCGAGTACCGCGAGATCGAGGCGCAGGTCGAAGCGGGCACCTTCCGCTACCGGCAGGCTCCGGTCACCTTCTCGCTCGCGGAGGCGCTCGCCGACCCCGACGGCTACAACCACACACTTCTGGAGGCCCTCAATGTCGCTTGACGTCATCACCCCGGGGCTCGCGACCACCGTTCAGGATCGCGGCCGCTTCGGCTACTACCGCTACGGGATCCCTCAGGGCGGATCCATGGATCAGTACGCCGCCACGCTCGCGAATCGGCTCGTCGGCAACTCGCCCGATGATGCGGTGCTCGAGTGCACCTACCTCGGGCCGAAGCTCACGACCGACGCCGACGCGGTGGTCGCCGTGACCGGTGCGCCGGTGCAGGTGCTCGTGAACGGCGAGGCCGTGCCGCAGAACGCGCGGGTCGCGCTCGCGGCCGGCGACGAGCTGTCGTTCGGCGTGATCCAGGGCGGAACCAAGTTCTTCATCGCGATCGCCGGCGGCATCGACGTGCCCGAGGCGCTCGGCTCGCGGTCCCCCTACCCGATCGGCCGCATCGGCGGCGTGGAGGGGCGCGCCCTGCAGCCCGGCGACTCGATCCCCGTCGGCGTCCCCCTGCCCGAGACGCTGCCCCGGCTCGAGAGCGTGCCCGAGGCGTGGCTGCCCGAGTACCCGCGCGAGGTCTCGGTGCGGATCATGCTCGGCCTCTACGACCACAAGCTCACCGAGGAGGGGCTCAAGAACCTCACCGAGGAGGAGTGGACCCTCACGCCGGTCGCGGATCGCATGGGCCTCCGCTTCGACGGGCCGGGCGCTCCGTGGAAGGACGAGCCGCAGCCCTTCGGGGCCGGACAGGATCCGTCGAACATCACCGACGCGGGCTATCCGGTCGGGTCGATCCAGATCCCCGGCGGCACGCAGCCGATCGTCCTGCACTGCGACGCCGTCTCCGGCGGCGGCTACGCCCAGGCCTGCACGGTGATCAGCGCCGACATGGATCTCTTCGCCCGCATGGCGCCGGGAGTGAAGGTCCGCTTCGTGCCGGTCACGATGGAGGAGGCGCTCGCCGCTCGCGCCGAGCGGAACGCGCAGTTCGAGCGGGTCTGGTCGTAGGAGGTAGACATGCCATTGGTCACGGTGAAGATGTTCGAGCACCGGCTGCAGCAGGATCCCGGGCTCGCGGAGCGGCTCGCCGTCGCGATCGACGAGCTCGTGGCGGAGTACTGCACGGGCCCTGACGGGAAGCGGCCGGACACCTGGGTCACCGTCGAGGGCGTGCCCCGGACGCAGTGGACCTTCAACGGCGAACTGCGCTGAGCCGCCTCCGAACGGCGCGGGAGCCTGGCTCCCGCGCCGTATCTGGTGCATGCTGGCTGTATGCGCCGGCACAGCGGGTGCGCGGGCAACTAGGGAGATACTCACATGTCTGAACAGAACACTGCGATCCAGGAGGAGCGGCGCGCGCTCGACGCGGTGCGCACCATGCTCGGCCTGGGCGGCCTCATCGCTCTCGTCATCGGCATCCTGATCCTGGTCAACCCGATCAAGTCGGGCGCGATCATGATGCAGATCCTCGCCGTCGCCACCGCCCTCTACATGGTCGGCAGCGGCGCGGTCTACCTCGGCTCCGCGATCTTCTCGAAGTCGATGAAGGGCTGGCCGCGCACCGGTCATGCCGTGCTCGGCCTGCTCTACGTCATCGCCGGCGTCATCCTCTTCTCGAACCTGACGGCCACCGCCGTGTTCCTCGCGGTGTTCCTCTCGGTGCTGATCGGCTTCATGTGGGTCTTCGAGGCCATCGTCGCGTTCACGACCATCAAGGGCTCGGGCAACAAGGTGCTCACCGTGGTCTACGCGATCATCAGCCTGATCGCCGGCCTCGTGCTCATCATCACGCCGCTCGTCAGCGCGGTCACCCTGTGGCTGCTGATCGGCATCTCGATGATCGTGCTGGGCGTGTTCCAGATCATCCGCGCATTCGGCGCCAAGTAGCGCCGGCGCCCGCCCGGGCGCTGCCGTTTCGCACGCGAGCCGTCGCCGCCTTCGGGTGGCGGCGGCTCGTCGCGTTCGAGCGCGCAGCAGGCGAGGATTGAGCGGGCTGCCCTAATCCTCGCCGATGCCGCGGGCGGCCAGCGCGTCGCCGGTGAGCTGCGCGTGCGCCACCGTGCGCACGACCAGCGGGACGACGAGTGCGCGCGGGTTCCGCTCGAGTCCGCGCGCCTTCGCGGCGGCGCGGGTCTCGCCCGCGATGCCGAGGATGTTCGGGATCGCGGTGATGGCGAGCGAGAACGCGAGCGCCACCCGCTCGGGCTTCACCCCGACGCGCCGGAACGGGCCGAGCGCCCAGACGACCGTGTCGAGCATGCCCTCGACGGAGGTGCTCGCCGTGACCGCGCTCGCCGCGAGGATGAGCGCGAAGAGGTCGCCGACCACCTCGAAGCCGCGCTCCCAGCCCTGCTGCCACCACTGGAAGGCGAAGAGCGCGACGCCCACCAGGGCGAAGCCGCGGGCGACGCGCACGAGGTCGCGACCGCGCAGCCCGGCGATCAGTGACAGCAGCACCGCGATCCCGAGCGCGACCGCGGTGGCGGGCACCCCCCTGATCCAGACCACTGCGAGCGCGAAGGCGAAGAGGCCGAGCAGCTTGGCGCCTGGCCGGAGCCGGTGCAGGGGGCCAGTGCCCGGGCGGTATGCGCCGAGGGGCGAGGCGGCGCTCAACGTCGTCTCCGCGGGTCGGGATCGGCCGGCGGGGAGGAGGGTCCGGCCGGCTCGCCGCCGATGCTCGCCCGGTAGTGCGCGATGGCCGCGGCCGGCGTCCCGTCGAAGACGATCGCGCCGCCCTCGACGACGAGGGTGCGGTCGGCCCGGGCGGCGAGCTCGAGGTCGTGCGTCACGACGACGAGCTGCTGCGGCAGCGAGAAGAGCAGCTCGGCGATCATCCGGCTGTTGCGCAGGTCGAGCAGGGTGGTGGGTTCGTCCGCGACGAGGATCGCAGGGTCCGTCGCGAGCACGGATGCGAGCGCGAGCAGCTGCTTCTGCCCGCCGGACAGGGTGTGCACGGAGTGATCCGCCAGGCGCGCGATCCCGAATCGCTCGAGCACCGCGCCTGCGGCCGCGACCCGCGCCCGCTTCGCCGGGTGGGAACGGCGGAGTGACAGCGCCACATCCTCGACCGCCGTCGGCATGATGAACTGCGCGGTGGGATCCGTGAACATGAACCCGACCGCGCGCCTGACCGCGGCGCCGTCGCTCCGGGTGTCGAGTGCACGTGCGGGAGGCGCGGATCCGGCATCCGCCGGCTCCGGTGCGACGAGCACCTGCCCCGTGCTCGGCACGATGAGCCCGTTGAGCAGGCGCGCGAGCGTCGATTTGCCCGAGCCGTTGCCGCCGATGATCGAGATGCGCCGCTCCGTCAGCGCGAGCGTCGTCGGGCGCAGGATCGTCGCCTCGCCCTCCGCGGTCGTGACGGCGACGCCCGCACTGCGCAGTTCGATCATGCGGGCGCTTCGGATGCCGCCCGGGGCTCGCGGGCACGGCGGATCAGCAGCGCCGGGAAGGCCCGGTGCACCGCGGTGGCGACGACGGCGGCGAGCAGCGCCTTGACGATGTCGCCGGGGAGGAAGACGACATCGATGATGGCGGCCTCCGTGAGCGACATCTCGCCGCGCCAGGAGAGACCGAGGATCCCGAGCCCGTGATTGACCACCACGCCGGCCAGCGCGGCGAGGAAGAAGAGCAGGGTCGTCATGCCCGCGCCGCGCCGCGGCAGGCGCTCCACGATGAGCCCGACCGTGGCCGCGGCGAAGGGGAACGACACGAGGTACCCGACCGTGGGGCCCGCGAAGGGGGCGAGGCCGGCGGATCCGCCGGCGAACACCGGGAGGCCGATGGCGCCGATCGCCAGATACAGCAGCGCGGCGAGGAACCCGTTGCGCGCGCCGAGCACGGCACCCGTGAGCAGGATCGCGAACGTCTGCAGAGTGAACGGCACCGGTCCGGCGATGGTGATGGCAGGGAGGATCGCGCACACCGCGATGAGCGCGGCGAAGGCCGCGATGAGCGCGACGTCGGTGGCGGGGTTGCGTGGTCGCGAGACGCGGGCGGGTGCTGAATCGGTCATGGTGTCTCCCGGGTGAAGGCGAAGTAGTGGTCGTGGTGGAGGCTGCAGGCGGGGTTGAACGGCGCCCCGCAGCCCGGACATTCGGGTGCGGGCGAAAGGCTCAGGTACTCGTCGATGCGGAGTTCGCGCCGGCACATCCCGCAGAGCACCGCGGGTGTCAAGAGATCCGCTGCGACCCATCGCTCGATCGGATGGCCGGCGGATTCGTCGTGGCACTCGAAGCACGGGAAGTACTCGCCGCAGCACTTGAACCTCAGCGCGATGACGTCGGTGCTCCCGTGATAGTGGACGCACCGGGTGCGGTCGTCGACGGTCCTCCCGAGCACCCGCGGAGCGTCGTCGCCTGATGCGGACATCGTGGCCTCCCCGGATCTCATCTCGACCTGAACAGTGTTCTGGTGAACAGTGTTCAGGTTAGCGCTAGGCTCGGATCATGCGCAACAACCGGTCCGACGTGGTCGCCGCCGCGCTGCGGGTGCTCGACGCGCACGGGCTCGAGAACTGCTCGATGCGTCGCGTCGCCGCGGAGCTGGAGGTGCAGCCGAGCGCGCTCTACCACCACGTCCCCGACAAGCAGACGCTGCTCGCGCTCATGGCCGATGAGATCGTGCTCGGGGTGAGCGGCTCGGATCCCGCGGAGCTGTGCCGCGCGCTGCGCGCGGCGATGCTCGCGGTGCGCGACGGAGCGGACGTGGTGGCGACGGCCGCGGCGTTCCGGCTCGGGGCCTCGCCCGTCGAGGCGGCGCTGGCCCGGCTGGTCGGCGCCGACGGGGCGCGCACGCTCCTGCTCTACACCTTCGGACAGGCTCAGTCGACGCAGACGCATCTCCAGGCGGCGGCGTTCGGGGCGCTGCTCGACGGCGACGCGCCGGATCCGGATGTCGAGGCGACCGATCTCGACGCCTCGTTCGACCGGGGGATCGGGATCATCCTCGCCGGGCTCGGCGCCTGACGGGACGAGTGCCATCGTCGCGACCCCATGCTCCGCACGATCGCGGGATGCGTCGGCGACGATCGCCTGCGTCGGGGCGGACCGATCCCGGCCGAGTGCGCGCCGGCTACGCGGTGACTGCGAGCGCGTCGATCTCGACGAGCATCTCCGGATGCGGCAGCCCGGTGAACACGGTCGTGCGCGACGGCAGCACGCCGCTCGGCACGTGGGTCCGCACGAACGCGCCGTAAGCGTCGTTCATGGCGGCGAAATCGTCCTGCGAGGTGAGATAGACGCGGAACATGATGACGTCCTCGACCGAGGATCCGCCCGCTTCGAGGATCGCGCGGACGTTCTCCAGCGTCCGCGTGGTCTGCGCGGCGCCATCCCCCATGGCGATGTACTGATTCGTCTCGGGATCCATCGGCCCCTGACCGGAGACCTGGAGCATCCCTCCCTTGCGCACCCCCTGGGAGAACGTGTGCGCCGGTGCGGGCGCCTGGTCGGTGCGGACGGCGGTCTTCTCTGCCATTGCGGCTCCTTCGGTGGTGGGCGGGTCGGTCAGCGGAGGATGTCCGCGCCCGAGTGATCGAGATCTGAGGTGCGGGGCAGGCCCTCCCAGTCGCCGGCGATGGTGACGGCGTGGGCGGCCACCTCTCCGGCGAAGTCGATCCGCCGCTGCGGCGCCTCGTCGGCCAGCAGCGCGTGGATGTAGCCTGCGGCGAAGGCGTCGCCGGCCCCCACGGGATCGACCTCGGCCACGGTGGCGACCTGCTGGTCGAAGCGCTCTCCGCGCACGAGCGAGAGACTGCCGTGCTTGCCCATCTTCACGATGACCTCGGGAACGCCGAGCCCGGCCAGCCGGGCTGCGACCTCGGCGGTCGTCGGATCGGCCCCGGCGGCGCCGAGCAGCAGTCGGGCCTCCGCATCCGTGGCGAAGAGCACGTCGCTCTGCGCGGCGATCCCGGCGAGAACCCGCTGCGCGTCGTCCGAGTCCCACAGCGCCTCGCGATGGTTGACGTCGAAGCTGACGAGGACCCCGGCCTCGCGGGCGGTGCGGATGGCGAGATCCACCGCCGAGCGCGGGCCGTCGCCGAGCGCCGGGGTGATGCCGGTGAGATGGAGCAGGCGCGCGCGCCGGATCGTCTCGAGATCGAGATCGTCGGGGCCCAGCGCGGCACCCGCGCTGCCGTTGCGCGCGTATTGCACGAAGGCGCGTGCGTGCCCGCGGCGCGTGCGCACCATGATGCCGGTGGGGCCGTCGCCGATCCGATCCTGCACGCTCACGCGCTCGGCGCGGAGCTCACGTGCGATGAGCCTGCCCAGATCGTCGTCGCCGAGCCGCCCGATCCACTCGACGCTGCGGCCCAGCCGCGCCAGCCCGATCGCGACGTTGGACTCCGCCCCGCCGAAGGAGACGCGGAAGACCGGATGCGATTCGATCGGGATCCCCGCCGGTGCGTGGAACAACCCCATCGACTCTCCGACGGTGACGACTTCGATTGCGGTGGGGCTCATGAGAAGAAGGTCCGAATCAGGCTGAGGATCCGATGCTCGTCGTCGACGAGCGGGATCGCGCCCCACCGGTCGAGCGTCGTGCACGGATGCGAGATGCCGAGCTCGACGAGGTCGCCGACCTCGAGCTCGGCATCGGCGGGGAGGCGGAGGAAGGCGTGCTGATCGGCGAGCTGCGCGACTTCGGCCCCGGCCAGGGCGCGTTCGCCCGAGCCGTCCCGGCGCCGAGCACCGCGTACGAGGGGAAGGCCCTCATCGAAGCCGACATCCCGCCGGCCGCAGAGCAGCAGGGCGAGACCGGGCTCCGGGCGACTCAGCACCGGTGCCCAGATCGTGATGGCCGGAAGGAACCGCGGCGCGTCCGGGCTGTTGCGCGCGCTCGGCGTCACCTCGCGGTAATGCAGGTCGTCATGCGTGGCGTAGGCCCCGCTGCGCAGCACGATGCGCGACGCGGCGACCCCGCCTTCGCCCAGCCCGGCGAGCGCCTCGTCGAAGAAGGCGCTCCCGCCGATGCTGACGATGGAGTCGGCGGGGAGAAGGCTCTCTCCGCGCAGCCGCTCGGCCAGCTCGCCGAGCTCGCGGGAGAACCGCCGCACCTCGGCGAGGGTCTCGGGCGTCGGCTCCCCGCCCAGCGTGCCCTCGTAGGCCGTGAGCCCCGCGACGCGGATCCCGGGGGTCGCCTGCGCCGCCAGCACGAGTTCGCGCGCCGCCACCGCGCTGCGCGCGCCCGTGCGACCACCCGGATGCCCGACCTCGATCAGGACCCGGATCTCTCCGACGCCCCCGTCGCGCCGCAGCAGCGCCAGACCGGCCGCCGAGTCGACGCCGACGTAGCACTCGAAGCCCGGGTCGCGATCCGACTCGTCCTGCAGCCAGGCGATCGCGTTCGGTTCGACCAGCTCGTTCGCGAGGAGCAGTCGGGAGAAGCCCGCGGCGCGGTAGACGCGCAGCTGGGCGGGCGAGGCGGCGGTGATCGCCCACGCCCCCGCGTCGAGCTGCATCTGCGCGATCTCGGGCGACATCGCGGTCTTCCCGTGCGGGGCGAGGCGAGCACCGCGGCGGGAGACGTAGCGCGCCATCTCGGCGATGTTGCCGGAGAGGCGGGTCGCGTTCAGCGTCAGCTGCGGGAAGTCGCCGCCGGACTCCCAGATCATCGCACCGATCGGGGGGAGGCCGCCGCCGTCGAGCGCCGGGCCGATGCCCTTCGCGAGCCGGGTGGGGGCTGGAAGATTCATGAGGCTCCTCTGAGTCGGTCTGCCGGCGCTCCCATGCGCCGCGAGATATCCGCCGCCGCCGCGGTCACCAGCGGGACGAGCTGCGGCACCCGCTCGCGGGGCACTCGCGAGACGGGGCCGGAGGTGCTGATGGCGTGACTGCAGCGGCCCTCGGCGTCGAAGACGGGAGCCGCGACGCAGCGGATCCCGTCCTCGTTCTCGACGTCGTCGATGGCCCAGCCCTGCTCGCGGATCAGCGCGAGCTCCTTGCGGAGCGCCTCCTCGGTCGTGATCGTCGCGGGAGTGCGGGCGGGCATGCCCTCGGCGAGCACGGCCTGCACCGCATCCTCGTCCGCGTGCGCGAGGATGCACTTGCCGACGCTCGTGGAGTACATCGACTGCGTGTTGCCGATACGGGAGACCATGCGCACCGAGTGCGGGCTGTCGACCTTGTCGATGTAGACGACGTAGGGCGTCGCCGCGCGCACGAGGTGCGAGGTCTCGGTCGTGCGGCTGCTGAGATCCAGCAGGACCTGGTGCATGTCCCGATCGACGCGGACGCTCGCGAGATAGGTCTGGCCCAGGCGGGCGTTGCGCCAGCCCAGCCGGTAGCTGCCCGGGGTTTCCCCCGGTTCGAGGAAGTGGGTCTCGAGCAACGGCTGCATGAGGCGCACGACGGTGCTCTTGTTCAGATCGAGATCCCGGCTCAGCTGGGTCACGCTGTAGCCCTCGCCCGACGGGTCGTCCCCGAAGTGCATCAGGATCGAGAGCGCCTTCCGCAGCGAGGCGGAGTTGTTGCGCAGCGGTGCGTGATCCGGGGTGGTATTCATCGTCGAGGACTCCCTTGTCCGGTCGTGATTCCCCGACCCGCACGATGCTCGGTCAGGCCGCCGTCCGCGAGCGCCGGTGCGCCGGAGACGAACACCTCCATGATGCCCGTTGCCGGGCGCCGGGAGTCGGCGTAGTCGGCGACGTCGCCGACGGTCGCGGGATCCACGAGGCTCAGATCGGCGACGGCGCCGACCTCGATCGCCCCCCTGCCGGTGAGCGCGAACCGCCGCGCCGCGCGGGAGGAGAGGTGCTCGACGGCGTCCCACCAGCTCCAGTCGCCCCACTCGACGACGTGGCGCCGGAGCATCCGGGCGAAGCTGCCCCAGCCGCGCGGGTGGGGGTGGCTGCCGAGGTACACGCCGTCCGAACCGCCGAGATGGGCGGGATGATTCGCGATCGCCCGGATGTCCTCGGGCGTGCTGATGGCGGGTTGCTGCACGATGGCGCCGACGCCGAGATCCGTGGCGCTGAGGATCTCGCAGACGAGCTCCCCGAGATCGAGGCCGACGCGATCCGCGCACTGCTGCAGGCCGAGACCCTCCGCCCACCGCCAGTCGGGGTGCGGGGCGAACGCGACGGTGATGCGCGAGAGGAGATCGGCGATCGTGGGGAACCACTCCGTCGCCAGCTCCGCGCGCACCTCGGGCCGGGCGAGCTCCGCGATCGTCGCATCCGGGCCGCGCTGCTGCAGGGCGGACGGGAGCGCGAGCATCGCGAGGATCGTGTTCCCGCGGCGGTAGGGGTAGGAGTCGAAGGTGAGGTCCACCCCCGACTCTCGGGCCGCGTCGACATGCGGCAGGATCAGCCCGGCCGGGCCGTGCAGGTGGGAGACGTGGACGGGGGCGCCCGATTCGCGGCCCAGCTCGACGAACTCGCCGAGCCCGCGGGGCGCATCGGCTTCGTAGCCCCGGATATGCGCCACGAGCGGCACGTCCAGGTCGGCGGCGACGGCCGCGTAGCGACGCAGCTCCCGACCGTCCGCGAAGCCGTTCGGCACGTACTCGAGCCCGAGGGAGAGCCCGACGGCGCCCGCGGCGACGGCGTCGCGGGCCAGGCCCTCGACCGTGTCGAGTCCGCGGTCGTCGAGCGGACCCGCGGAGAAGCCGGTGACGGCGGCGCGGATCGTGCCGCACGGGGCCAGGAGCGCGGCGTTGAAACGGGCGGGCGCAGTCAGCGCCTCCAGAGTCTCGACGATCCCGGCCCGAGCGCCCAGGGCTTCGGGGACCGGTCCGTTGATGGCCGCGAAGTACCTGCCGATCTGGGCGAGGGCGTCGCCTTCGGCGGGTGCGAACGAGACCCCGTCCTGCCCGATGACTGCGGTCGTGACCCCTTGCCGGAGGTGGGCGAGTTCCGCGTCTTCGGATCCGAGCGCGGCCTCGGCGTGGCTGTGCGCATCGATGAAGCCGGGCAGCGCGATGCGGCCGCGGCCCTCGACGGTCACGGCCCCGTCGCGCGGCGGCTCCCCCGGGGGCAGGATCGCGGCGATGCGGTCGCCGTCGAGGAGCAGTGAGCACGGCTCCGGCTCGCCCGTGCGGGAGGGCACCCGGACATCGCGCACCAGGTGGCGCATGTGTGGATTCGGCACGCGACCCCTTCCTGCATCGATGCCCCCGGCGGCGCGCGCGGGAGTCGGGAGACGTGAGGACACTCTGACACAGAATCAGAGATATTGCAATGCAAAACAGAATGTTGCAATGCACAACTTTACCTGGTAGCTTCCCTGACACCAGCTTCTCCACCCCTGGTTTCCAATGACGGAAGGGTTCCAACCAATGTCAAGCACCACATCCCATCTGACGCGCGCCGTCGTCGCCGGGCTCGGGGCGATCAGCATGATCGCCCTCGCCGGCTGCAGCGCGCCCGACACCGGCACCGGCGGGGACTCCGGATCCGCCGGCGGCGGCACCATCACCGTCGCCGAGACGACCGCGCCGACCTCGCTCGACCCCCAGGGCTCGAGCATGTTCGCCGATCGCTTCGCCTGGCAGCTCAGCTACGAGTGCCTCATGCAGACCACGCCGGACGGCGAGGTCGTGCCCGGCCTGGCCACCGGCTTCGAGAAGAGCGCCGACGGCCTGACCTACACCTTCGCGCTGCGCGACGGCGTGAAGTTCAGCAACGGCGACACCTTCGACGCCGACGACGTGGTCTACACCTTCGAGCGTCTGACCACGAGCCCCGAGCGCATCGACAAGGAGCTCTTCCCGACCTACTCCGGCGTGAAGAAGGTCGACGCCTCCACCGTCGAGTTCACGCTCAAGAGCCCGGATGCCGGCTTCGTCAACAACATGGCGAACCCGCTCGTCTGGGGCTGCGCGATCCTGAGCCAGTCGGCCGACAAGGAGAACCTCGCCACCAAGATGATCGGCACCGGGCCGTGGACGCAGTCCGCCTACGAGCCGAACACGAGCCTGCAGCTCGACCGCAACGCCGACTACTGGGGCGAGAAGACCAAGAGCGCGAAGCTCAGCGTGCTCTACATGCCCAACATGGGCACCCAGGTGAGCAACCTCAAGGCCGGGAAGGTCGACATCATCTTCCCCGACCAGGGTTCCGCGAAGGGCTTGACCGGCGACAAGATCGAGGTCAAGCAGGCGCACACCGACTCGACGATCTTCATGCAGATCAACGACACCGTGGCACCCTTCAACGATCCGAAGGTGCGTCAGGCCCTCGCGCTCGCACTCGATCGCCAGGCCCTCGCCGATCAGGCCTACGGCGGCGCGGCCCTGCCGAGCTCCTACCTGCCGCCGAGCCTCGCCTGGGCGCCGAAGCTCGACCAGATCCCGAATCACCAGACCGACGTCGAGAAGGCCAAGAAGCTGCTGGCCGAGGCCGGGCACCCGGACGGCGTGAAGTCGAAGCTGATGTACATCAGCGGATACGATCCCGGCACGAACGACCTGCTCGCCACGATCCAGTCGCAGCTCGCCGCGGTCGGCATCGAGGTCGAGCTGGAGCCCCTCGAGGGCGGCACCTGGGGCGACCGCCTCACCTCGCTCGACTACGGCCTCAGCTGGAACGCGCAGTCCTACTACCCGAACCCCTACCAGTACGTCGCCCCGGCGCCCGGCCGTCAGGGCCCCGTCCCGGCCGAGCTGCAGAAGCTGCTCGACGCGGCGCTGAACGCGGGCTCGCAGGAGGAGTACCAGCAGACCCTCTCGGCGGTGGCCGAGAAGGAGGGCGAGCTCGTCTACCCGACGCTCACCCTTCTGGCCACTGATATGTTCGTCGCGAACACGGCGGGCATGACCGGGGTCGATGTCCCGGCCAGCCAGAGCCGCACCTTCCTGGTGAACGTCGAGAAGAAGTAGCGCATTCGGGAGGGGGCCGGGAGCGCATGCTTCCGACCCCCTCCCTGCGTGGAGGAGTGACGCATGATCGAGCTCAAGGACGTGAGCATCACCTACGGGGCGGCGACGCGGTCGGCGGTGTCGAACGTCTCGCTCTCCGTGGCAGCCGGGGAGCGGGTCGGCATCGTCGGCGAGTCCGGATCGGGCAAGAGCACGCTCACCTCCGCGATCCTCCGCTCCCTGCCGAAGGGCGCCAGGGTCGACGGGCGGATCGTCTACGACGGTCGGGATCTCGCCACGATCCAGGAGTCCGAATTCCGGGCGCTCCGCAGCGTCGGGATCGCGCGGATCCCGCAGGATCCGCTGGCGAGCCTCAACCCGGTGATCCGGGTCGGCAACCAGCTGCGCGACGTGCTGCGCGCGCACCGCAAGGTCTCCCGGACCGAGTGCGTCGAGCTGATCGAGCAGGCGCTCGGAGAGGTCGGGATCCCGGAGCCGCACCTGAAGCGCAAGGCGTTCCCCCACGAGCTCTCCGGAGGCATGCGGCAGCGCGTCCTCATCGCCATGTCGCTCATCAACGAGCCGCGCCTCCTCATCGCCGACGAGCCGACCACCGCGCTCGACGTCACCGTCCAGGCGCAGATCATCGACCTGCTGCAGCGGGAGCTCGACTCCCGCGAGATGTCGCTCCTGCTCATCACCCACGACATCGGCGTGGTCGTCGAGCTCTGCACCCGCATCATCGTGATGCGGCACGGCCGCGTGGTCGAGGAGGGCCTCACCGCCGAGATCATGGCGAACCCGCAGCATCCCTACACGCGAGAGCTCTTCGCCGCGGCCGAGAGGCAGCCGGCGAGGGCGAGCCGGAAGGCGGAGGACTCATGACGATCGTCGAACACGCGCCCGAGCGGCCGCTCGCCCTCCGGGCGACCGGTGTCAAGCGGCGCTTCCAGCTGCCGCAGGAGAAGCTCTTCGCGGCCAAGCGCTATCTGCACGCCGTCGACGGCATCGACGTCGAAGTGCCGGCGGGCAGCACCCTCGGCATCGTCGGGGAGTCGGGCTGCGGCAAGTCGACGCTCGGCCGGGTGCTCATCGGTCTCGACGTGGCCGACGCCGGCACCATCGAATGGAACGGGGAGCCCGCCGGCGAGCACGACGGCCGCGTGCAGGCCGTGTTCCAGGATCCGGCCAGCGCGCTCAACCCACGCCAGACCATCTTCACCGCGATCGCGGAACCCCTGGCGAAGCTGGGCAGGCAGGAGACGCAGGATCGCGTCCGCGAGCTCATGGGCCTCGTCGAGCTCGACGAAGCCCTGCTCGACCGCTACCCCCACGAGCTCTCGGGCGGTCAGCAGCAGCGCGTCTGCATCGCACGCGCGATCGCCTCGGAGCCCGCGCTGATCCTGCTCGACGAGGCGGTCAGCTCGCTCGACGCGTCGCTGCAGATGCAGGTCATCGCGCTGCTGCGCGAGCTGCAGGATCGGATCGGATCCGCGTACGTCTTCATCTCGCACGACCTGCGCGCGGTGCGCGGCGTGAGCGACTGGATCGCCGTGATGTATCTCGGCCAGGTGGTCGAGCTCGCCCCGGCCGAGAAGTTCGACGCCGAGCTGCTGCATCCCTATTCCGTGGCGCTGCGCTCGGCCGAGCCGGCGCTGCCGGGCGACGAGTTCCGCCCCGAGCGCATCATCCTCGAGGGCGATCCGCCGAGCGCGGTCGACCTGCCCCGGGGGTGCCGCTTCGCCTCGCGCTGCCCCATCGCGCGGGATCGCTGCCGCGACGAGGAGCCGGGCCTCCTCCCCGCCGAGGGCGGTCACGCGGTCCGCTGCCACTTCCCGGGCGAGCTGCGACTGACCCGGCGGGCCGACGACGCCGCGGGAGGCGCACGATGATCAAGTACATCCTGAATCGCGTCGGCGCCTCGCTCGGCGTGCTCTTCGTCCTGAGCATCCTGATCTTCTTCGCGGGCCGCGGCCTCGTGCAGGGCAACCCGGCGACCATCATCGCCGGATCGAAGGCGTCGCCCGAGACCATCGCCGCGCTCGAGCACGAGCTCGGCCTCGACCGGCCCATCATCGTGCAGTACTTCGACTGGCTGCTCGGCGTGCTGCGGGGCGACTTCGGCACCTCGCCGTTCTCCGGCCTGAAGACCGTCGAAGTGCTGCAGCAGCAGATCCCCGTCTCGTTCGAGCTCGCCGCCCTCAGCCTGCTGGTGGCGGTCCTGCTCGGGATCCCGGCCGGCGTCATCGCGGCCAAGCGGGCCGGGTCCGGCGTCGACGTCGGGCTGCGCGTCCCGATGATCCTGATCTTCGCCTTCCCCGGGTTCATCACCGGCACGATCGCGATGCTGCTAGCCACCAGCCTGCTCACCAACCTCTACTCGCCGACCTACATCCGCTTCGAGGACAGCCCGGTCGGCAATCTGCAGACCATGCTGCTCCCGGCGCTCGCCGTCGGCATCCCGACCGCACCGCTCGTCATGCAGATGACGCGGGCGGCGATGATCGAGGTGCTCGGTCAGCCGTTCGTGCTCTCGGCGCGGGTGAACGGCATCTCGAACGCCAGGGTGACCTACGGCTACGCGCTGCGCGCCGCACTGCCCCCGATCCTCACCTTCGTCGGCTTCACGTTCGGCTCGCTGATCGGCGGCCTGCTGATCGTCGAGCAGATCTTCAGCCTGCCGGGCCTCGGCCGCGGCATCCTGCAATCCATCAGCACGCGCGACTTCGTGCAGCTGAACGCGCAGGCGCTCGTCCTGGCCGGTTCGTTCATCGCCGCGAACCTCGTCGTCGACCTGCTGGTGCCCGCCCTCGACCGAAGGATCGCGCGGAAATGACTCAGGAAATGACAGAGACCATCGCGAACACGATCCCGCGCGCGCGGGTGCGGAGACGCCTCTCGGCCGTCGGCATCGTCGCGTTCTCGGTGCTCGCGGTGTACGTGCTGCTCGCCTTCATCGGCCCGCTGATCACCCCGTTCCACCCGAACGAGCTGAATGTCGGTCCGCGCCTCGGCATGCCGAGCGCGGAGTTCTGGTTCGGCACGGACGCGCTCGGGCGCGATCAGCTCTCCCGCGTGCTCGCCGCGATCCAACCGGCCGTCGCCGCCGCGGTCGCGGCCACCGCCCTCGCCCTCGTCGCGGGCACCGTGCTCGGCCTGATCGCGGGCTTCTGGGGCGGCCGGATCGACAACCTGATCTCGCGCATCGTCGACTTCCTGTTCGCGATCCCCGAGTACCTGCTCGCGATCCTCGTGCTCGCGATCCTCGGCAGCGGCCTGATCAACGCGGCCATCGCTATCGGAATCGTCTTCATCCCGCGCTTCGCCCGCACCGTGCGCAGCGCGACGCAGGAGATCATGGCCCGCAACTACATCAGCGCGGCCAGGCTCAGCGGCCGCGGGCGCCTGTGGATCATGACTCGGCACGTGCTGCCGAACATCACCTCGCCGCTCGTCGTCATCGCCGCGATCAACCTGTCGATGTCTGAGGGCGCCTACGCCGCGCTCAGCTTCCTCGGTTTCGGCGTGCGCCCGCCGAACGCCGACTTCGGCAGCATGATCGCCGATTCGCTGCAGTACCTCAGCACGGACGCCTGGCTGCTCGTGCCGCCTGCCGCCGTGTTCGTGCTCATGATCCTCGCGATCAACCTCGCGGGAGACGCCCTGCGCGACCTGCTCGACCCCAAGTCCACGATCTGATCACTCGGATCCGCGCGATCCCGAGATCCATCCGGCCGGTCGGGCCGGCGAGAGGAAGGCCTTCATGCTCAGCACACTGCGGGAGATGCTCGATCGCGAGATGCCCGCTCTGCTCGAGGAGTTCCAGGTCCCGGGAGTCGGGATCGGGCTGCGCATCGGCGAGGAGACGCTGGGCCTCGGCTACGGCGTGACCAACCTGGAGCATCCGCTGGCCGTCGACGGGGACACGGTGTTCCAGGTCGGCTCGATCTCGAAGACCTTCGTCGGCATCGTCGCCGCCCAGCTCGAACGCGAGGGGCTGCTCGACATCGAGGCGCCGGTCGCGCCCGTGCTCGCGGACCTCGGCCCGCTCGACCCGCGGATCACGATGCGGCACCTGCTCACCCACGGATCCGGGATCGATGCGCAGTACATGATCGGCCGGGCGCACGAACTGCTCGCCGACCATGCCGACGACAGCATCCAGGCCTCGATCCGGCACTTCGCCGACGATCCCGTGATGTTCGAGCCGGGCACCGACTTCTCCTACAGCGGGCCGGGGTTCATGGTCGCCGCCGCGCTGGAGCCCGCCGGGATGGCGCGCACCTTCACCACCGCAGACGAGGTCATCACCTACCGGGTCGCGGCGCCGCACGACATCAGCGACGGGCGCGCACGGCTGGCGCGCGACGAGGGCTGGCAGCGGCACTGGCAGCTGCCGGGCTGGGACGTGCCGGGTGGCGGCGTGCTCAGCACGGCGAACGAGCTCATGCGATACGCGGAGTACGCCTGGCGCACGGCCCCCGCGACCGGATTCCTGCGGCTGCTCGCGAACCGCGGGATCCCGGGCCTCGATGTCGCCTACGCCTGGATGCGCGAGCCGCGCCGGGGCCGGTACGCCTTCGGTCACGACGGGCTCACGATCGGCTATTCGAGCCGGCTGCTGAGCTACCCGGAGGAGGGGATCGCCTACGCGGTACTCACGAACTCCGTGAAGGGCGAGCCACTGAAGAACGCGGTCGAGCGCCGCATCCTCGACGTGCTCTTCGGGGCCGAGGAGCCGGTCGACTCCGTGCCCGAGCCGCTCGACGACTACCTCGACCTGGTCGGGCGCTACGACTGCGGCTTCTACGGTCAGGCGGATCTCCGGGTGCGCGAGGACGGCACGGCGTTCGAGCTCGTCGCGCTGCCGACCGCGCGCCAGGACGGATCCTTCACCATCGATCCGATGTCGAGCCCCAGACTGCTGCCGGCGGGCCCCGGGGTGCTCTCGAGCGATCCGGGATCGGAGTTCCCGGAGGACGTGCTGATGTATGTGCGGGATCACGCCGGCCGACCCGTGGCGTTGCGCATCCACGAGCGGATCGCGGAGCGCGTCTCGTGAACCCGGATGCGTTCTCGGCAGGCCCGTCGGATCCGCGTGCTCGCGCGAACCGGAACGTGCACCCGCATCCCCTCCTCGCCGAGGTGGCCGATGCCGGCGTCGTCGCGGTGCTGCGGGCGTCGAGCCCGGAGCGCGCGGTCATCGCCGGCGAGGCCAAGCACGGGGTCGCGCACGCGGTCGTCGCGAG
>CAMFIY010000002.1 GCA_945952575.1 uncultured Leucobacter sp. | reverse complement strand
CGCAGGTCGAGACGGGATACTGAGCCGGAGCGCTCCGGCGTTCCGTCGGCGCGAGATCTCGCTTCGGATCAAGACAATAATATGTTATTATCGCTGACACCGGATCGTCGACGCTCTGCTGCGGCGACCACCGTCCCGCACATTCCAGAGACACGCAGAGGTGAGCATGCTCGACTCAACGATCACATCCTTTCTCGCCGACCAGCAGGAGCGCATCACGGGCACCGAGCCCCACATCGCCTTCTCCGAAGATGAGTACGCCGCACGGCTCGCCAAGCTGCAGCGCGCGATGGTCGAGGACGGAGTGGATACGCTGATCCTCTCCTCCCCCGAAGCGCAGAACTGGCTGCACGGCCTCGCCCTGCGGTGGTACAAGGCGAACGGCCCGCGCGACTGGCGGCCGCTCACCTGCACCGTCGTGCGGGCGGACGCCGGATTCATCCTCTTCGAGGGCGTCGAGCACACGGAGATGATCCGCCGCACGTCGGCGGCCACGGACGTCCGCCTGCTCCCCCGCTACGAGCGCGACGGCATGCTGCGCTTCATCATCAACGAGATCCGCAGTGAAGGCTGGGTTGCCGGATCAGACGTCGGCCTCGAGATGTACTCGGCGATCCCGAACCCCGCGGTCTCGAAAATGATCGAGGGCGCGCTGCTCGACGCGGGCGCCCGGGTCGTCGACGCCACGTTGACCGCCCGCCGCGTGCGTGCCGTCAAGTCGGCCGCCGAGCTCGAAGCCGTCAAGGAGGCCGCCGCGATCTGCGACGCCGGGCTGCTCCACCTCGCCGAGGTCCTCCGCCCCGGGATGACCGAGCTCGACGCGCACGGCGAACTGATCAAGGGGCTCTCGGCTGCGGGCGGGGAGCCGGCAGGCCTGCATCAGGTCGCTTTCGTCGGTCTGGCCGCGCTCGGGGTCTACCACGAGATCTCGGGCCGCCGAGTCATCACCGAGGACGACTTCCTCGACGTGGATCCCTGCGGGGTCTACAAGCGGTACCACGCGAACCGTTCCCAGCTCTACGCCTTCAGGCAGCCCCCGAAGGGCGCCACCGAGCTGATCAAGATCCTCTCGGGCGGCTTCGAGATCCTCACCGAGCGCGCCCGGCCCGGCGTGCGCATCGGCGACGTGAATCGCGAGCTCTACGCGTACTACGCTGACGCGGGCGTCTTCGAACTGAACTCGAGCGTCTGGATCGGCGGCTACGAGATGGGCATCGCCTTCCCGCCCGACTGGGTCGGCGAGTGGAAGTTCACCGTTGTCGGCGGCGAGGACGACGACCGGGTGTTCGAAGCGGGCACCGTCGCGAACTTCGAGAGCATGTGCGGGATCGGCCTGCTCGACTCCTTCGTGATCGAGGAGCACGCCACATCGATGCTGTCGAAGCTGCCGCACGAGATCATGGTCGTGGGGAGCTGACGGGCTCCGCCGGATCCGACGCGTCGGCGCCGGCCTGCCGCGCCGCGGCCCGCTCGTACACTTGACTCGACGAGCGCATCGGGGCGCCGGGAACGCGGGGAGGCGGCGATGCCTGAGGCGGATCAGAGCGGGTTCCTGTCGCAGCTGCGCAGCTATCTCGCACCGCGGCAGTGGGTGGTGGACGCCAACGACGGCGTCATCGCGACCGCGGGTCTGCTCGAGGGCTTCGCGGGCGCGGGCGCAAGCGACCACACGCTGCTCACTGCGGCGAGCGCCATGATCGTCGCGGGCTCGCTCGGCCTCGGCGGGGCGAAGTGGGCCGAGGAGGCGGGCGAGCTCGACGCCCAGCGCGTCATCATCGCGGAGGAGGAGGCGCAGCTCGCGGCGAACCCGGACACCGAGGTCTCCGAGCTGGCCGACTACTGGGAGAGCAAGGGCCTCTCGCCGCGGACCGCCCGCCGGGTCGCCGAGCAGCTCAGCGCGCGCGACGCACTCGCGGCCCAGCTCGAATACGAGCACGACATCGACGAGCCGACCGCCGGATGGCAGCCGGCGTGGGCCGGGGTCACCTCGGGCCTCGCCTTCCTGCTCGGCTCGCTGATCCCGCTGTGCATCACTCTGCTCCTCCCGGTCCAGATCGAACCGTGGGCGATCCTTGGCGCGGTGATCGTCTCGCTGCTGCTCACCTCATGGCTCGGCGCCCGCACCGGCCGCATGTCGGTGGGGCGCACGATCGGGCGCACGCTGGCGGTCGGGATCGGCACGATGGCGGTCAGCTACCTGGTCGGCTCGCTGCTGTTCTGAGCGAGCCGTCGAACGGGGCCGGCTGCCCGTTCAGAGCGAGCAGCTCGCCGGGCCGGCCGCGCCCGGGCAGTCCTCGGGGTGCGCCTGGCACCACGGGGTGACGCCGCGCAGCAGGTAGCGGTGCTCAGCCACCCAGCGATACGCGCGATCCTGCAGCCAGCGGACGCCGGGAACCCGGTAGAACGGCAGGAAGAGCCGCACGCCGAGCGCCGAGTCGAACGAACTGGCGACTGCCGCCGCACCCTCATGGGCGATGCGGCGACCGGAGCCGTCCGAGCCGAACGCCCAGGCCGCCGAGTGCGCCGCCGGCTCGCTCAAGCCGAAGCGGTCCAGCACGCCGGCGCCCTGCGAAGGGTGGATCCTCACCCGGCCGTGCCGGTCGAGACGTCTGATCCAGCCCGCGGCGCGCGTGCAGAAGCCGCACTGCCCGTCGAACACGAGGTCGATCGATCCGGTCGCCATGCCCCGCTCCTTCCGCTCCTCCCATTCTGCACCTCGCACATGCGCAGCCGGCACGCGGTCCGAGCATCCTCGCCCGCGCCCGCGCCTGCGCGGAGCCGCACTCCCCCGAGATTCCGACCCGAACCTCAGCCTCGGCTGGCAGACTGGCGCCATGCGATCCTTCGTGCGAGTTCTGGTCAGCGCCTTCGCCCTGTGGCTCACCACGCTCATCGTCGGCGGCAGCGGGCCGCACGGCTTCTGGATCCATCCGCTCGCCGAGGACAACTGGGGCCGGATCGCGACCTACCTCCTGGTGGCCCTCGTCTTCGGCCTGGTGAACGGCACGCTCGGCCGCATCGTCCGCTTCGTCTCGATCCCCCTCTACATCCTGACGCTGGGGCTCTTCGGCCTGATCGTCAACGGGTTCCTGATCTGGGTCGTCGCCTGGCTCTCGGATCTCGCGGGCTTCGGGCTGCGCGTCGACGGCTTCTGGTGGGGCGTCCTCGGTGCGCTCGTGCTGTCGATCCTCTCCGGCATCATGAACGCCCTCCTCGGCACGGGCAAGCCGAAGCGCGAGGCCTAGAGCCCGATTCGACCCGAGCCCGGCGGCTCAGCGCTCGCGCGCGGCGAGATCTCCGGGGCCCGCGCCTCCGGAGCGGACGAAGTCGAGGTGCATCCCGGTCTGCAGGAGCGCCGACGCGAGCATCGGGCTCTGCTTCAGACCCTCCCAGCCGGCGCTCCAGCTGAGTCGCGACGCGACCTCCCACACGGTCGCCTCGGGATCCCGCGCGATCACCTCGGCCACCTCGCCGGCACGGGTGAGGATGTGCGCGGTCATCTCGGCCCGACGCTCGCCGAGACCGCTGAACCGGTAGCCGTGGCCCGGCAGCACCGCGAAGCCGTCGAAGGACGCGAGCCGATCGAGCGAGTCGAGGTAGTCGGCGACCGGGCGCTCGCCCGGGCCGCCCGGGCCGAGCCCGACGCCGGGGAACACGTGGGGCAGGACGTGGTCGCCGGTCAGGATGATCCGCCGCGCGCGATCGACGAGGCAGATGTGGCCGGCGGTGTGGCCCGGAGTCCAGAGCACCTCCCAGTCGACGCCCGGGATCGGGAGCCGCTCGCCGTCGCGCAGGAGGTGATCCGCGCGGTCCTCGGGCCCCGGCCGGCCGCGCGAGCCGGCCGCCTGCGCGGTGATCCTCTCCGCCTCCGCGTCCGGGATCCCCCAGCCCGAAGGATCGTAGACGGACCCGCCCGCCGCCAGCAGCGCGCGTTCGCGGTCGATACCGGCCTGCTCGCGTTCGTGCAGCAGGAGCCGGGCGCCGCTCGCACGGCCCAGTGCGGCCGCGGCGCCGAGGTGGTCCGGATGCGCGTGCGTCGCGACGATCCAGGCGATGTCCTCGATTCCGCGCCCGAGCGAGGCGAGCAGCGAGCTCAGGGCCGCGCGCCCCTCTGCGGTCTCCCAGCCGGGATCGACCACGGTGACCGCACCCCCGGCGCCGTGCCCGTCGGCACCGACGTGGACGACGCTCAGGGTGTAGGCGAGGTGGCCGCCGGGCATCGGCACCGCGAGCGACCACAGCTCCGCATCGACCTGTTCGGGATCCGGCACTCCCCCGTCGGTCGCCGCCCGGAACTGCGCCTCGCTCAGTGCTTGCATGCTCCCGAGCGTAGGGCACCGCCGGCCGCCGTGCGGATCGGGTCGAGAACCGGCCCGTCTCGGATCGCGGTGCGTCTGTCGAAGGTCTCGGGCAGACTGGTGGCATGAGTGATGCGCCGTTCGGGATCAGCTTCGTGTGCACCGGCAACATCTGCCGCTCCCCGACCGCCGAGGTCGTCTTCCGCGAGCTGGCCGAGCGGGCGGGGATCGGCGAGCGCTTCGCCGTGACCTCGCGCGGCACCGAGGGCTACCACGTCGGCGAGGGCGCGGACCCTCGCGCCCTACGGGCGCTCGCATCGAACGGCTACGACGGCAGCGCGCATCGGGCGGCTCGGCTGGGACCGGCGGACATCGCCGAGAACGAACTGCTCGTCGCCCTGGCACGGGAGCACGAGCGGGCCATCCTCGCGCTCGGCGCGGATCCCGAACGGGTCGCGCTGCTCAGCGGGTTCGATCCCGAGCGACCCGCTGATCCCGACGTCTTCGACCCCTACTACTCGGATCAGCGCGCCTACGACGAGGTACTCGTGCAGATCGAGCGATCCTGTGCGGCGCTGCTGACGCGATTGACGCGCACCTGACGCGATGGCGTCACCACGGAATGCGAGCCGGCGCGCTGCGCCGTCTCCTGAGCATTCTGACGCGATGGCGTCACCACGGAATGCGAGCCGGCGCGCTGCGCCGTCTCCTGAGCATTCCGTGCATGGGAGAATGGGGGACGGACCGCGATCCGCCCTCGACCGCACGGAGACCCCACATGACGTCACTGCCCCCGCAGCCCATCAGCCCGCTCGACGGCCGCTACCGCGCCGCAGTCGCGGGCCTCGGCGACTTCCTCTCCGAGGCGGGCCTGAATCGGGCGCGCGTGCATGTCGAGGTCGAGTGGCTCGCCTACCTGACCGCGCACTCCCTGCTGGGATCCTCCCCGCTCAGCGAGGCGCAGCTCGCCGGGCTCCGCGAGTGGGCCGCGGGGTTCGGCCAGGCCGAGATCGACCGTCTCGCCGAGATCGAGGCCACCACGCAGCACGATGTGAAAGCCGTCGAGTACCTGGTCCGCGAGCAGCTCTCACGACAGGGTCTCGACCGGATCGCCGAGCTGACCCACGTCTGCTGCACGAGCGAGGACATCAACAACCTCTCCTACGCGCTCACCGTGAAGCAGTCGATCGACGAGGTCTGGCTGCCGAAGCTCGAGGCCGTGATCGTAGAGCTGGCGCGCCAGGCCGAGCAGTACCGCGAGCTGCCGATGATGAGCCGCACCCACGGGCAGCCGGCGACGCCCACCACGCTGGGCAAGGAGCTCGCCGTCTTCGTCTACCGCCTCAGCCGCCAGGTCGCCCAGATCGGCGCGGCCGAGTACCTCGGCAAGTTCTCGGGCGCCACGGGCACCTTCGCCGCGCATCTCGCCGCGGACCCGACCGTCGACTGGCAGCAGGCCTCGCGCGAATTCGTCGAGGGCCTCGGGCTCGACTGGAACCCGCTGACCACGCAGATCGAATCGCACGACTGGCAGGCCGAGCTCTACACCCGCGTCGCGCACGTCAACCGGATCCTGCACAACCTCGCCACCGACGCCTGGAGCTACATCTCGATCGGCTACTTCCGCCAGATCCCGGTCGCCGGCGCCACCGGTTCATCGACCATGCCGCACAAGGTGAACCCGATCCGCTTCGAGAACGCCGAGGCGAACCTCGAGCTCTCGAACGCCATCCTCGACTCGCTCGCCGCGACCCTCGTCACGAGCCGCTGGCAGCGAGATCTCACCGACTCGTCGGCGCAGCGCAACATCGGGGTCGGCCTGGGGCATTCGGTGCTCGCGCTCGACAACATCCTGCGCGGACTCGGTCAGATCGACGCGGCGCCCGAGGTGCTCGCAGCGGATCTCGACGCGAACTGGGAGGTGCTCGGCGAGGCGATCCAGACCGTGATCCGCGCCGAGGTGACCGCCGGCCGCTCGAGCATCAGCGACCCCTACGCGGCGCTCAAGGAGCTGACCCGCGGCCGCCGGATCGGCCACGCCGAGCTCGTCGAGTTCGTTCAGGGGCTCGAGATCGGCGATGAGGCGAAGCAGCGCCTGCTCGCGCTGACCCCCGCGACCTACATCGGCGACGCCGCGGTGCTGCTGGATCACCTGAAGCGCTGACATGACCGCGGCGGGTGCACGGAAGGGCCGCTTCTCGCTGCTCGCCGCCCTCGACGAGTTCTTCTTCGTCTTCGCCGGCCTCTCGGCGATCTGGCTCGCGTGGCTCGTGCTGTCCGAGAGCTTCAGCCTCGGCTGGTGGGGTATCGGGATGCTGGTGCTCTTCTGGGGCTTGCTCGCCTACCTCGTACTCCCCCGGATCCATCGCGTGCTGACGGGCATCTACGTGCCCGACTACTTCATCGGCCGGACTCGAACGAGCGATGGGCTGCTCGGCGACCCGGTCAATCTCGCGCTGCTCGGCGACGAGGACCAGGTGCACGCGGCCCTGCGCACCGCCGGATGGACCCTGGCCGACCCCGTCACCCCGCGCAGTTCCTGGCGCATCGTCACCTCGACGCTCACACGCCGCAGCTATCACGAGGCGCCGGTGAGCCCCCTCTTCCTGTTCGGCCGGAAGCAGGACTTCGCCTATCAGCAGGAGGTCTCCGGCAATCCCGCGAAGCGCCACCACGTGCGCTTCTGGCGGACTCCGGATGGCTGGCTGCTCCCCGGCGGGACACGAGTGGATTGGCTGGCCGCCGGCACCTTCGATCGCGCGGTCGGGCTGTCGCTGTTCACCCTGCAGATCACGCACCGGATCGACACCGACATCGATATCGAGCGCGACTTCATCGTGGCGTCGCTCGGCGCCGGCGACGCCGCCGTCTCGGTGCAGGTGATCTCGGACTTCTCGACCGGCTACCACTCCCGCAACGGCGGTGGAGACAGCGTGCGCACCGATGGGGACCTGCCCGTCATCGATCTGCGGCGGGTGACGTCGAGGAGGTCTCATGGCTGAGCTCCCACTCCCCCGCAAACGCGCCTCGGCCGAGGCGGTGCACTCGTTCGCCGAGCGCGAGACGCCGGCGCGCCCGGACGCGCGCAGGCCCGGCACGACGGCGCTCGGTGCCGCTCTGGTGCTCGGACGCGCAGTGGCCGGACTGCTGTGGTTCCTGGGATTCTCGCTTGCGTGGCCGGAGCTCCGATCGGAGCTCGACCTCGAGGGAATCTCGGCAGAGATCTTCTACTGGATCGTCGCGACCTTCAGCGCCCTGAGCTCGCTGGTCCTGGCGCTGTTCGCCTGGCGCATCTGGCGGGGAGGCAATTTCGCCCGCGTGGTCGCGATGAGCGTCCTGACGCTCAGCATCGCGACCGCGGCCATCGGCTACTTCGCGCTCGGCGAGCAGATCACGATCCGGACGACTCTGCTCACCCTCGCGCTCGACATCCTGGTACTCCTGGCGTTGTCCAGCCGCGACGCTCGCGCCTGGGCGCGACGACCGCGCTAGTCGCGGCCGGCGAACGTTAGTGCCAGTTCTCGGCGCCGGGATCCTGCAGGTCCTTGCGGGCCTCCAGATCCTCCTTGCTCGGCTTTCCGCCGAGGCCGAGAAGTGCGAGAACGAGCAGCGCGACGATGAAGGCGACGACCGCGGCGATCCCGAACCTGAGGAGGTCGCGGGTCACGAGCAGGACGACCAGTCCGGCGAACGCGGCCAGGATCCCCGCGAAACTCAGGAGTTCGAGCGGGCGCAGTCGGTCACGCCGCGAGGGGGTGACGTCAGGCTGCTCTTCTGGCTGAGTGGGGTCGGTCATGCTGTGCTTTCGATTCAGATGGTGTCGGCGGCGGCGCTGGGGAGCGGTTGGCGCTCCCCGGACGAGCTGCGCCCGTCGAACGCGGAGATGCCCAGGAAAACACTGCGGATCACCGCATAGGCGCCGAAGAAGCCGATCATCGCGACCGGATCCGCGCGCGTGAGCAGCGCGGCGGCCACGAGGCCCGCGTCGAGCAGCGCCGAGGGCAGGCCGACGGAACGGGGCTGCCCGCCGAGCCCGGTGCGCGTGAGCGTCGTCAGCGCGGTCAGGGCCGCCCAGACGGCGATCACCCAGGCGAGGCCGGTCGAGCCGTCGGCGAGGACGCTCGCGAAGGCGGCCGCGATGGCCAGGCCTCCCCGGACGGCCAGGAGGCGGCTGGCCGGGGTGCTGCGAAGCGCGATGTACTCGACGATCGTGGCGAAGCCGATCAGCACGAAGCCGACGAGGAGCAGCCAGCGGTCGAACTCGACCTGCTGATGCAGCGGCGCCGTGAACGTGATCACGAGACCGGTCACCAGCAGCGCGCCCGCACGCAGGATGCGCGCGGTGCGCAGGGATCGGGGATCGACGGTCGCCGGAAGCGTCGCATCGCTCAGCGCTTCAGCCATGCCGCACGGCCCCCTTCCTCAGACTGATCCAGTCTACCGGCCTCGGGGCTGAGAACCTCGCGGGCGGTTCCGCCCGCGCGAGTGCGCCGCGCTCAGCGGAACGCCGCCTCCCCTGTGAGCACCTGGCCGAGCACGAGCGTGTGCATCTCGACGGTGCCCTCGTAGGTCAGCACCGACTCCAGATTGTTCGCGTGCCGGATCACCGGGTACTCGAGCGAGATGCCGTTCGCCCCCAGGATCGTGCGAGCGGTGCGGCAGATCTCGAGCGCCTCGCGCACATTGTTCAGCTTGCCGATGCTCACCTGCTCGGGTCGCAGCAGATCCTTGTCCTTGCGCCGCCCGAGGTGGATCGCCAGCAGGTAGCCCTTCACGTATTCGAGGGTCATGTCGGCGAGCTTCTGCTGCGTCAGCTGGAAGGCGCCGATCGGCTTCCCGAACTGGATCCGCTCCATCGCATAGCGCCGCGCCGCCTCCAGGCTCGAGCGCGCCGCCCCCATCGCGCCCCAGACGATCCCGTAGCGCGCCTCGTTGAGGCAGGCCAGCGGCCCCTTGAGACCGCGCGCCTCGGGCAGCATCGCCGACTCCGGCAGCCGCACGTTGTCGAGCACCAGCTCCCCCGTCGCCGACGCGCGCAGTGACATCTTGTGCTTGATCTCGGGCGCCGAGAAGCCCGGCGTGCTCGTCGGCACGACGAAGCCGCGCACCCCCTCCTCGGTCTGCGCCCACACCACGGCCACATCGGCGTACGGGGCGTTCGAGATCCACATCTTGTTCCCGTTCAGCACCCAATCGGCGCCGTCGCGGCGCGCATGGGTCTTCATGCTGCCCGGGTCGGACCCGACGTCGGGCTCGGTCAGCCCGAAGCAGCCGATCAGCCCCCCCGCCGCCATGCCGGGCAACCACTGCTGCTTCTGCTCCTCCGAGCCCCAGCGCCAGATCGCGAACATCGCCAGTGAGCCCTGCACCGAGACGAGCGATCGCAGCCCCGAGTCGCTGGCCTCGAGCTCGAGGCACGCGAGGCCGTACTCGGTGGCGCTCATGCCCGCGCAGCCATAGCCCTCGAGGTGCATGCCGAGCAAGCCCAGCGCGCCGAGCTCCTTCGTCAGCTCCCGGATGTTCGGGATCCCGCCGTTCTCGAACCACTCGGCGATGTACGGGTCGACGCGCTGATCCAGCATCTGCCGCACGGCGCCGCGGATCATCTTCTCGTCCTCGCTCAGCAGGTCGTCGAGCGACGCCGGGTCGGTCGGGTCGAGTGCGGGGAGCTTGGTCGGGTCGAAGTGGCTCATCGTTGATCCTCTTTCATCTTTCGCGTCGGCGGGAGCGTGCGCGAGCCCGTCTCGCCGTGCGACACGGGCTCCCAGCCCAGTCTGCTCTCAACTCACGCGGCGGGCAACACCGGGGTGCGCTCCGGGGTGCGCACGCCCCGGACGATCAGGTGGATTGCGAGCCACAGCTCGAACGCGAAGACCGGGATCGCGCCGAGCCCTGCGAGCGTCCCGTTCAGCGGGATGAGGCCGCCGAGTTGCGCGAGGTTGCTGACGAGCACGATGCCGCCGCCGGCGAGCCCCAGGCCGGCGAGCGGGCGCGGGAGGATCCGGGCGCCCCAGAGCGCCCAGCCGAGGACGATCGTGTTGACGCTGATCACCAGCCCCTGCCCGAGCAGGAATGCGGCCGTGTGCAGATCGGTCGCCGCCTCGGCGCTGAGGCCGGCCGCTCCCCCGCCCCAGTGCAGCGCCAGCATCGGCAGCGCACCGGCGATGATGACCGAGGCCTCGACGCCTCGCAGGAGCGCGAAGGCGGCCGCGCGCGCCGGGGCGAGTTCGTGCAGGAGCATCCACAGGAGGACGCCGGTGCCGGCGCAGCCGATCGCGAGCGCGAATTCGAGCGCCACGCCGAGCGTGAGGGTTCCGGCGCCGTAGGCGACGACGGCGAGCACCGAGGTCACGTGCGTGACGAGATAGAGGACCCCCGTTGCACGGGCGTGCTGTCGTCGGCTGTGTGTCATGGGTCGCTTCCTCTGAGGTATACGGCGTACACTGAACTGCGACTCAGCGTAGGTGTACGCTGTATACATGTCAAGCCCGGCCGCTCGCGCACCCCTGGATCGAGCGCGGGTGGTGACGGCGGCGATCGAATTGGCCGACGCGCACGGGCTCGACGCCATGAGCATGCGGCGCGTCGCCGAGGCGCTCGGAGTCACACCGATGGCGCTCTACAAGCATGTGGCGCACCGCTCCCAGCTCGTCGACGAGATGCTCGACCAGATCCTGGAGGGCATCGCCGCCCCCGAAACCGCGGCCGGTTGGGCGGAGTCGGTGCGGGCACGGATCCTCGCCGCCCGGAGGCTCCTCGCCGCGCATCCCTGGGCTCGCGAGGCCATCGAGTCGCGCCCCCTCGCCACGCCGCGCGTGCTGGCGCACATGGATGCGCTCATGGCGGCGATGTTCGCCGGCGGTCTCTCCGCCGATCTCGTGCATCACGCCATGCACGCACTGAGCACCCGGATGTGGGGTCTGCCCCGCGATGTCCTGCCGATGCCCGAGGTGCCCTCGGATCCCGAGGCCCGCGCGGCGGCCATGACGGGGTATGCACAGGCCTATCCGGCGATCATCCGCATGGCGACGACGGCCCCCCACGCCGGCGCGGCGTGCGACGAGGACGCGGAGTTCGTCTTCGCCCTGGACCTGCTGCTCGACGGGATCGAGCGCCTGCATGCACAGGAATGGAGTTCGGATCCCCGCTGACCCGCCCCGGGCGCGACCGTGCGCCTATCGGGCCTGCGACTCGGATTCGGAGATCCGTCGAGACTCGGAGGATCCGCCCGCGAACGATCCGAATTTCGGCGGATCTCCGGATCTCGGCGTTCTCCGCCCCGCTACATCCCGCTCGGCATGTCCTGGAAGCGCGAGTAGTGGCCCTGGAACGCGACGGTCACCGTGCCGGTGGGGCCGTTGCGCTGCTTGGCGATGATGAGGTCCGCCTCCCCCGCCCGCGGATTCTCCTTCTCGTAGGTGGACTCGCGATGCAGCAGGATCACGACGTCGGCGTCCTGCTCCAGCGAGCCCGACTCGCGCAGATCGCTGATGGCCGGCATCTTGTCCGCCCGCTGCTCGGACGCACGGTTGAGCTGCGACAGCGCGACCACGGGCACCTCGAGCTCCTTCGACAGCAGCTTGAGCGCGCGCGAGAACTCGCTGACCTCCTGCTGGCGGCTCTCGGATTTCTTGCCCGAGGAGAGCAGCTGCAGGTAGTCGATGACCACCATCTTGAGGTTGTGCCGCTGCTTGAGTCGCCGGCACTTGGCCCGGATCTCGACCAGGGTGAGGTTCGGGCTGTCGTCGATGAAGAGCGGCGCCTCGTTGATGCGCGCCTGCGTGACCGCGAGCTTCTGGAAGTCGCGCTGGTCGAGTGCGCCCTTGCGCAGCGTCTGGAGCGGAATGCTCGCCTCGGCAGAGAGCAGGCGCATCGCGATCTCGGCGCGCCCCATCTCGAGCGAGAAGAAGACGGCGGTCTGGCCGGCGCCCACCGAGGCCGCGCGAGCGACGTCGAGTGCGAGCGTCGACTTGCCCATGGCGGGTCGCGCCGCGATGATGATCATCTGGCCGGGAGCGAAGCCGTTGGTCCTCTCGTCGAGCTCCTGAAACCCGGTCGGCACGCCCAGCATTCCGCCGTCGTGCATCTGGGCCTTCTCGATCTCCTCGACCGCTGCCTGGACGGCGGTCGAGAGCGGCACGTAATCGTCGGCCTGCTCGGCACCGGTCACGGCATAGATCTCGGCTTGCGCGTTGTTGACGAGGTCGATGGCCTCGCCCTCGCCCGCGTAGCCCATCTGGGTGATCCGCGTGCCGGCCTCGACCAGACGTCGCAGCAGCGCCTTCTCGGCCACGATGTCGGCGTAGAAGCCGGCGTTCGCCGCCGTCGGCACGATGCTCGTGACCGTGTGCAGGTACTCGGCGCCGCCGGCGCGCTGGAGATCGCCGGTCTTCGTCAGCTGGTCGGTGACGGTGATCGCGTCGGTGGGCTCGCCCTGCGAGTAGAGCGTGAGGATCGCCTCGTAGATGACCTCATGCTTCGGCACGTAGAAGTCCGGCCCGCGCAGCAGGCCGGTGACATCGGCGACCGCGTCCTTCGAGAGCAGCATGCCGCCGAGCACGCTCTGCTCGGCCAGAAGATCGTATGGGGGCGTCCGCTCGAAGCCTCGTGTGACCTCTTCGAATCCTTCGTCTGCGACGGGGATTCCCAGATGTGCGATCGACACGCAAAGACTCCTTCCGAATTGCGGAACCGAGGGTGGTTCCCGGCCTGTGATATCTGTTTACCGATCAGACACCGGACCACCGACATTCACGGTATGCCCCCGCTTCGTCCGGCGGCAAACCCGCTCCGGAGCGTGAGAGACGAGCCTGTGGATAACTTCGTGGATAACTGACCGGTTTCCGGCCCGAGTTTTCCCCAGCTCTGGGGATAACCTGTGGAGTAATTTCGCTGTTTTTCAAATAATTCTGCTCTGAGCAGGAATTTTACGAATCCACACGTATGAAGTTATTCAAGTTTCAGGTGCAAGTTGAGGCTTCCGCGGCAGGTTCGGCTGTGGAGAAAATCCGGATCGACACCCGCTTTGTCAAGCCCCGTGCGCATATTTCTCCGGATCGAACATCCCGATGCCGCGACACGCCGCGTTCGAAGCCGAAGTGAACACCGTGCGACGAGCCGGGCGATCGAGCGATCGCACGAAAAGGCGGGGTCGGCTCCCTCCGCGCACGCGAAAACGGGGCCCGGCCGAACGGCCGAGCCCCGTGATCCTGAGCTCAGACGCGTGAGCGCTGAGCAGGCACCTCGCGTTAGCGCTGAGCGATCACCTGAAGGGTGACCTCTGCATCGACGCCCTCGTGCAGGTGGACCGTGGCGCGGTACTCACCGGTCGACTTGATGGTCGGCAGGGTGATCTTGCGCTTGTCGATCTGGCCGATGCCGGCCTCGGCGACGGCGGTCGCCACGGCCGCCGGCTTGACCGAGCCGAACAGGCGGCCCTCAGCACCCGACTTCGCGAACAGGCGGATCTTGCCCTCCTGCAGCTTGGCCTTGAGCGCCTGCGCGTCCTCGACCGAAGCGAGTGCGCGGGCCTCGCGGGCCTTGCGGATCTGCGCGACCTGGGCCTCGCCGCCACGGGTCCAGTGCACGGCGTACCCCTGGGGGACCAGGTAGTTGCGCGCGTAGCCGTTCTTCACCTCGACGACGTCGCCGGCGGAACCGAGGCCGAGGACCTCGTTGGTCAGAATGATCTTCGCCATGATGCGACTCCTTATCGGCCGGAACCGGCGTAGGGGAGGAGCGCCATCTCGCGGGCGTTCTTCACGGCCTTCGCGATCAGTCGCTGCTCCTGCACGGACACGCCGGTGATGCGGCGGGCGCGGATCTTGCCGCGCTCAGAGATGAACTTTCGGAGCGTCGCGACATCCTTGTAGTCGATGACGCCGACGGTCTGCTTCTTCGCGGGTGCGAGGGCCTTTGCGTTCTTGCCCCGACCCGGCTTGCGGCCTGCGCCGCTGGACTTGCCTGCCATGTTGGTCTCTTTTCGTATGTTGCCCCGCCCGAGGCTTCGGGGGAGCGGAAAGTGTTAGAAGGGTTGCTCGTCGTCGAATCCGGAGCCGAAATCGCCACCGGAGTTCTGGCCGGATCCGCCGCCCGAGCTGCCCCAGGGGTTGTCCGACTGCGAGGACTGCGACTGGCCCCAGCTCGACTGGCCCGAGGGCTGCCCGCCGCCGAAGCCGCCGCCCTGGCCGCGCGACTGACCGCGCGTCACCGATGCGGTGGCGAATCGGAGCGACGGCCCGACCTCTTCGACCTCGAGGTCGAGCGAGGTGCGCTGCTGGCCCTGGTTGTCGGTGTAGCTGCGCTGCGTCAGACGGCCCTGCACGATGACGCGCATGCCCTTCGTCAGCGACGAGGCGATGTTGTCGGCGTACTCGCCGTACGCACGGCAACCCAGCCACAGCGGCTCGCCGTCCGACCAGTCACCGGACTGGCGGTCGCGCACGCGCGGCGTCGAGGCGATGCGGAACGTCACCCACGACTTACCGGCCTGGCTGACGCGAGGCTCGGGATCGGCAACGAGGTTGCCGACGACGGTGATCAGCGGCTCGCCGGCCATGAGTTAGGCGCCGACCTTCGCAGCGCGAGCGGCCTTGGCCTGATCGCGCTTGGACTGAGCGGCGCGCTGAGCGATGAGCTCGTCGGCGCGCAGCACCTTGGTGCGGAGCACGGCCTCGCTGAGGCCCAGCTGGCGGTCGAGCTCGGCAGTGGCCTCGGGGGTCGCGGTGAAGTTCACGACGACGTAGATGCCCTCGGCGTTCTTCTTGATCTCGTAGGCGAGACGGCGCTTGCCCCAGATGTCGACGTTCTCGATCTCGCCGCCCGCGTTGCGGATGACCCCGAGGAACTTGTCCATGCTGGGTGCCACGGTGCGCTCGTCGATACCGGGATCGAGGATCACCATGAGTTCGTAAGGATGCATTACTGACCCACCTCCTTCGGACTATACGGCCACAGGATTTCTGCAGCAGGAGGGTGTTTATGCACGTTCCCGCGCGCACAGCGGATCGCTCCGCGCGCAGACAACCTGTACAGCTTAGCACTCGGCCGCTCGGCTGTACACCCGGCTGAGGGGGGAGCGGCTACGGGGTCGAGGACTCCATACCGTCGAGGCAGTCCTGCATCTGCTGGTCGCTCGGCTCGCCCGTGAAGGTGCACGACGATCCGTCGCCCCCGGGCTGCCCGAACTGGCTGAAGCCCTGGATCACCTGGCTGGCGATGAAGACGGCCGCGACCAGGATCACCGCCGCCACCGCGATCCACAGGATCAGCACGGTGCGACCGGCCGCGTTCATGGGCTTCGGCGCCGCCACCTCCTCGGGCATCCTGGCTGCGCCGAAGTCGGGCATCTGCGGGGGAGTCGCGGCGGGCGGCGGCGCGATCGGCATCTCGGGCGAGCCGGGCGCTCCCGGCGGCGGCCCGTCGGGTGCGCTCGGGATCCCGTTCGTGTCGCTCATGTCTCAGTCACGCTCCTTCGCCGTCGCGTCATCCTCGTCGCCTTCAAACCTACTCGGCTGATCGCGACTACAGACTCGTCAGCTCGAGCTTCTCCAACGCGGGCGCGCCGGCGATGGCGACTGCGGGGGCTCGGTCGAGGCGGACCGGCCTCCGTCGAGGTGAGGTCGCTCTGCGGGGGCTCGGGCGGGGACATCGGTTCTCCGCACTCTCGCCCCCGCGAATCGCTCCCCGCGGATTCCCACGTTAGCCCACTCGGATCCGCCGGAACACCTCGGTCGTCGCGATCGCCTGGCGCTGACCCCCGACGTGCACGATGTCCGCGCCCTCCACCATCAGCTGAGTGCCGTGGGCACGCAGGGCCGCGATCTTCCGATCCAGCCACTCGCTCACATCGTGGGTCTCACGCTCGCCGGTTTCGACCTCGTCAGCGTCCGCGGTACCGGGGTCGGGATCCTCCCGCACCTCGATCTCCCAGAACGGCAGATCGAGGCCGAGCGCGACCGCCCGGGCGGCGCGATGCGCGAAGACGTGGTCGGGGTGGCCGTAGCCGCCCCGCTCGTCGTAGCTGACGAGCCCGGTCGCCCCCCAGGCGACGGCGAGCGCGAGCAGATCGTTCAGCGCCTCCACCGCCGGGGCCCGGGTGAGGGCGGTCTCGGGCGCGTCCGACGCGGCGATCGCGCGCGTCTGCTCGGGATCCGCCCATTCCATGCCCGAGTCCTCGTAGCTGCGCGGGTCGAGCCCGCCGGCCCGCGCCGGGGGAGCGCCGAGGAACGCGTGCGCGCCGAGTCCGAGCATCGCGCGCGCGGCGCCGAGCTCGGTCTCGCGATGCGGGGCCAGCCCGGGTGTCCCCTGCAGCGCCGAGAAGGGGCCCGGTGCGACCTCGCCGCGCTCGCCACGGGTCAGCGTGACGAGGAGCGGCTCCCGGCCGGCCGCGGCGAGCGCGGCCAGCGTGCCACCGGTCGTGATGCTCTCGTCGTCCGGGTGCGCATGCACGAACAGCACGCGGGAGCGCCCGCCGAACCAGGCAGCGATATCACCGGTCACCGAAGATCCATCCGTAGGCGAAGAGGCCCGCGAGGGCGAGAGTGACGACGGTCACGATCCACTTGACCAGGGCGACGCGACGATTGCGCGGCGACTCATCCATTCCGATTCCCCTCGAACCATTCCCGAAGGCGCCGGGCCGCCTCCTCCTCGCCGATCGGCCCCTCGTCGAGCCGGAGCTCGAGCAGGTACTTGTACGCCCGACCGACCTCGGGCCCGGGCGGCAGCCCGAGCAGCCCCATGATCTGCTGGCCGTCCAGCTCGGGGCGCACGGCCGCGAGCTCCTCGGCCGCCGAGAGCTCGGCGATGCGCCGCTCGATGTCGTCGTAGGCGTGCTCGAGTCGCTCGGCCTTGCGCCGGTTCCGCGTGGTGACGTCGGCTCGGGTGAGGATGTGCAGCTGCTCGAGCTCCCCGCCGGCGTCCCGCGCATAGCGTCGCACCGCCGAGTCCGTCCACTGCTGATCGCTGTAGCCGAAGAAGCGCAGGTGCAGCTCGATCAGCCGCGCCACCCGCTTCACCGTGCCGTTGTCGAAGCGGAGCTCGCGCAACCGCTTCTTGGCGAGCTTCGCGCCGACCACGTCATGGTGGTGGAAGGTCACGCCGCCCCGCTCGAAGCGCCGGGTCGCCGGTTTGCCGATGTCGTGCAGCAGCGCCGCGAGCCGCAGCACGATGTCGGGCGCGGCGCCGGGCGCGCGAACCCGCTCGAGCTCGATCGCCTGCCGCAGCACCGTGAGGCTGTGCTCGTAGACGTCCTTGTGCCGGCCGTGGTCGTCCTGCGTGGTGAGCAGTTCGGTGAGCTCGGGGAGGA
The DNA here is from genome assembly GCA_945952575.1 of uncultured Leucobacter sp. Classification (GTDB taxonomy): domain Bacteria; phylum Actinomycetota; class Actinomycetes; order Actinomycetales; family Microbacteriaceae; genus Leucobacter. The sequence continues at coordinate 16,590 of CAMFIY010000002.1, read as the reverse complement.
ACCGTTCGGCGAGCCCGGTCTCGACCAGCAGCCGGATCCCGGGCACCGGGTCGTCGGTCGCGAGGGTCTTCACGAGCTCGTCGCGGATCCGCTCGGCCGAGACGATCTCGAGCCGCGGGCCGAACTCCACCATCGCGGCCTGCACCTCGGGCGCCACCTCGAAACCGAGCTGCGCGGCGAAGCGGGCGGCGCGCAGCATCCGCAGGGGGTCGTCGGTGAAGGAGGTCTCGGGGGAGCCGGGCGTCATGATCCGCCGGGCGAGCAGATCCTCGATCCCCCCGGATCCGCCCGCGGCAGCAGTGCTGCAGTCGATGAGGCGCATCTCGGGCAGCATGAGCGCGAGCGCGTTGATGGTGAAGTCGCGGCGCACGAGATCGCCCTCGATCGTGTCGCCGAACGCGACCTCGGGCTTGCGCGAGTCGTCGCGATAGGTGTCGGCCCGGTAGGTGGTGATCTCCACGGTCTCGCCCAGCACCTTCGCTGCGATGGTGCCGAAGTCGCGGCCGACGTCCCAGATGTGCTTCGTCAGCGTCTCGACGATCGCCCGCGTCTCGTCCGGGCGTGCGGAGGTCGTGAAGTCGAGGTCGCTGACGGATCGGCCGAGCAGCGCGTCGCGCACTGGCCCGCCGACGAGCGCGAACTCGTGCCCCGCGGCCCGGAATGCGGCGGCGAGCGCGCTCACCGCCGGGGTCGCGACGATCTCGCGCAGGGCGGCCATGGATTCGGCGAGGGGACGCATCCCTCAAGGGTAGCCGCACACGCACGGCTCCCAGGGCCGCTGCGCCGCACGATCACTAAGCTTGAGCGCATGCTTCGCCCCCTTCGGATCGCGCTCGTCGGCAGCCTGCTCGCCGCAGCGGTCATCGGGGTTCCGGGCTCGGGATCCGCGAGCGCGAGCCCGGTCGCGGCCCCTGCAGCGCACGCCGGGCTCGGTGCGGTGCTTCCGGCGGCGAAGGGCACGGCTCCGGCAGCGGATCCGACGCTCGTCGTCGCCCCGCAGGTTCCGGTGCTCCTCGCCGCAGCGGAGAACTACACCTTCACCGTGCACCTGCGGAATCCGAGTGACATCGCGATCCCGGCGGGCACGGTGCAGCTCCGCATCGAGACGGCCCGGATCGAGACGGCCGCGGATCTCGCGGCGGCGCAGAAGACCGGGAGCACCACCTCCTCCTCCAGAGTGCTTCTCACCGAGGTCGACGCACCCGAGACCCGAGCGGGCGCCGAGCGCACGATCACGCTGACGGTGCCGAGGGATCAGCTGCCGCTCGGGGCCGCCAGCGAGCCGGGGGTCTATGTGGTCAGCGCCGAGCTTCACGTACCGGCGACGGGCGCAGAAGGTGACGGCGCGCAAGACCCGGCCGCCGATCCGACGGTCTCCTCCGAGGCGGCGCTGCTCGACACGACGGCCGTCGTGTGGGAGGACGCGGGCACCGGCGGCTCGGCCTCGCGCAGCCTGCCGCTGACCGTCGTCGTCCCCTTCGTGCTGCCGGAGGAGGTCGAGGCGATGCCGACGCCCGAGCAGCTGGCCGGGGCGATGCCCCGGTTCAACGCACTGCTCGACGCCGCGGATCGGTGGCGTGCGACGCTCGCGGTGGATCCGCGCATCATCGCGGCGATCCGCGGCTACGGCAACGCGGCGCCGGCCGGCGCACGCGACTTCCTAGACCGTCTGCGCACCAGCGTGCGGCCGATGTTCCTGCTGCAGTTCGCCGATGCCGATCCGGCGGCCCAGGCGGCCATGGGATACGACGCGCTGCTCGGCCCGACCGGCCTGAGCTTCGTGACGAGCGCCGGCAGCTTCCCCGCCGACACGCAGGAGCCGACCTCGGCGCCCGGCAGCGAGACGCCGGGCGCGGGCACGGAGACGGACGGCGGCGGCGGTTCGGGATCGGGCACCGGCACGGACGGCGGCGATCCCGTGCCGCCGACGCTCGACGAGCTGCTCGACTGGCCCACCGCGCAGGCGGGGGCCTGGCCTGCTCCGGGGCAGGTCGACGCGGACACGCTGACCCTGCTGAAGCGGTCCGGCATCACCTCGGTCGTGCTCGAGAGCGGAAACGTGACCGGCAATCGCACGGCCGGTGCGACCGTCGGCGGGCTGGACGCGCTCGTCTCCGACGCCGGGCTCGACTCCGCGGCGCGCGCCGTGCTGAGCGCGGCGAACGACACCGACCGGGCCGCCGGATCCGCCGAGCTGGTGGCACGGCTGGCGCTCGGCGCCGAAAACGATCCGAAGGGCATGGTGCTCGCGCTGGATCGCGGTGCGGTCGCCGATGCCGACGCCCCCGCCACGCTGTTCGACACGCTCGACGCGCTCGAGTGGATCAGGGCCGCGTCGGCAGGGGAGCAGCCGCGCGGAACCGGCGCACTCGCCGCGGGCAGCACCAAGAAGGAGCGGATCGCGATGCTCCGCGAGGGTGTGAAGCGATCCAAGCAGATCGACGGGCTCGCCCCGCTCCTCGAGAATCCCGAATATCTCACCGAGTACCAGCGCGTCCGGCTGCTCTCCTCGTTCGCCACCCGCTACGCCGCGAGCGGCACCGATCTCGCGGCGGTGGCGCAGGCGCGTCTCGAGCGCGACGACAAGCTGCTCGGCGGGGTGAGCGCGGTGCCCAGCGAGAACACGCAGTTGATCGGCTCCTCGTCACGGGTGCCGGTGCTGCTGCACAATGCGCTCCCGTTCGACGCGATCGTCACGCTGCGCGTCGCCCCGACCTCTGCGACGATCCTCGTGCCCGAGCTCAGATTCGCCGGGCAGCGGATCGCACCCGGCGCCAACGCCACCGTCCTCGTGCCGATCGAGAGCCGCGTCTCGTCCGGCGACGCCGCCCTCTCGCTCCAGGTCGCCGACGACGCCGACGACGCCGTCTTCTCCTCCGACCTGCTCCGGCTCACGATCCGCAGCTCGTACGAGGCGATCATGCTGAGCGTGCTGGGAGTGCTGGCCGCGCTGCTCTTCGGCTTCGGGATCTGGCGCAGCGTGCGGCGGCACCGCCCCGATCGCGCCGAGGCGGGCACCGCGGCCGGAGGCACGGCCGGCACCGGATCCGCCGACCCCGCCACCGATCCGGCGCAGGAATAATCCCCGCCTAGCATTGGTTCTATCGATCAACGACAACAGGGAGCAGTATGCACCAGATCATCATCATCGGCAGCGGCCCGGCCGCGCTCACGGCCGGCATCTACGCGTCGCGCGCAGGCCTTGAGCCGCTGATGTTCGCGAGCTCGGTCGAGCCCGGCGGCGAGTTGATGAACACGACGGATGTCGAGAACTTCCCCGGCTTCCCCGAGGGGATCCAGGGCCCGGAGCTGATGGAGAAGATCCAGGCCCAAGCGGAGCGCTTCGGCACCCAGGTGCGCTACGAGGACGTCACCGAGCTGGATCTCGCGGGCGACGTGAAGCGCGTCACGACGAGCGACGGTGCGGTGCACGAGGCGAAGGCCGTGATCTTCGCGACGGGCTCGGCCTACCGCAAGCTCGGCATCGCCGACGAGGATCGTCTGAGCGGCCACGGCGTCTCGTGGTGCGCCACCTGCGACGGCTTCTTCTTCCGGGAGAAGACGATCGCCGTGATCGGCGGCGGCGACTCCGCGATGGAGGAGGCGACGTTCCTCACCCGCTTCGCCGACAAGGTCTACGTGATCCACCGCCGCGACGAGCTCAAGGCGTCGAAGATCATGCAGCAGCGCGCGTTCGACAACGAGAAGATCGAGTTCATCTGGAACTCGGAGGTCGCGGCGATCCAGGGCGAGGAGGAGGTCACCGGCCTGACCCTGCGCGACACGGTCGACGGATCGGAGCGCGAGCTGCCGATCGAGGGCCTCTTCATCGCGATCGGCAACGATCCGCGCACCCACCTCGTGCATGGCAAGCTGAACCTGACCGCCGAGGGCACGATCGCCGTCGACGGGCGCACCTCGAAGACCTCGCTGCCCGGCGTCTTCGCCGCGGGCGACGTCATCGACCCGAGCTACCGCCAGGCGGTCACCGCCTCGGCCTCCGGCACCGTTGCGGCGCTGGATGCCGAGCACTACCTCGTCTCGCTCGAGGACAACTAGACCCCGGTCCCTGAGCCTGTCGAGGGGACCGTCACCGCACACTTCGACAGGCTCAGTGCGCAGATACGAATGGAGAACAAGATGTCAGAAGCCATCAACGTCGACGAGGGAACCTTCGAGAAGGTCGTCCTGCAGAGCGACATCCCGGTCCTGGTCGATTTCTGGGCCGTCTGGTGCGGCCCCTGCCGCATGGTCGCGCCCGTGCTCGACGAGATCGCCAAGGAGAACGAGGGCAAGATCCGCATCGTGAAGGTCAACGTCGACGAGAACCCGAATCTCGCCGCGCAGTACCGGATCACGTCGATCCCCGCCATGAAGGTCTTCAAGGGCGGCGACGAGGTCCGCGAGATCATCGGCGCGATGCCGAAGGTCGCGATCGAGGAGCGCCTCGCCGGGATCCTCTGATCCCGGATCATCGGATACGACGACGGCCCCGCCCAGCTGCTCGCGCAGAGGCGGGGCCGTCGTTCGTCTTCCACCCGGCTCAGCCCATGATCCGCACCCGGAACGTGCGGGTTCCATCTGCCACCGGCACGGAGATCGATGTGGTCGGAGCCGGCTTCTCCCTGATGAAGAGCCGATTGCCCACGGTGTGGAAGCCGCGCACCCGCATCCCCTTCGCCCGGGCCTCCCGGGGAAGCAGGTAGGCGTCGACCGACATCGTGCGGTGCGGATTCGACTCACTCGGATACGCCTGCTCTCCGATCAACCCGATCCCGTTCTCCGCGAAATCCGCCTCGCTCTCGCAATTCACCATCTGGATCGATCCGCGGATCGCGACCCAGAGCCCGCAGACGCCCCCGTCCGTCGCAGTCCCCTCCCAGATCTCCACGCCCTCGGCCGCGCCGACCCGGCGCAGGCTCGAGGTGACGATCCCGTTGCGCTCGAGGTCGCTCCGGGGGACGAGGTAGCCGGGGAGCGGATCACCGGCTCGCCACGGATCCGGCACGCGGAGATTCGGCGGATCCGCGAGGTACTCGGCGAGCGCTTCCGAATCGTCGTCGAGGGCGTCCGGGACATCTCCCTGCATCTCGGCCGACGACGGATCGCCGTTGCGGTACTCGTCCGGAGTCTCCACCGGTGTGCCGGCGGCCGGCTCGTTCGCCGAGGGCGGCGCGCCTGCGGGATCCGGGCTCGCCACGGGCGATCCGGTGCATGCGCCGAGGCCGAGGCCGACGGTGAGGGCCGCGGCGGCCAGGGCGATCCCGCTCATCCCCCTGGACCGTACACCACGCATGTCGTTGCCCGAGGCTAGCCCGAGACCTGCTCGGCGAGTGCCGCGAGTCGATCCACCGACGCCTGCAGCGAAGCCGCGGTCGTGGCCCGCGCCCGCTCCATGCGAGCCGGATCCTTCAGATTCGTCCAGTCGTAGGTGTGCCGCACGAGCGTGCCGCCCTCGGCGTCCTCGAGCTCCCAGCGCCAGAGGTGCCCGGGCGGCTGCTCGCCGACCGGAGCCGGCAGCCAGGCGATCCGTCGGCCCTCCTCGAACTCGACGACGTGGTTCTCGCGGAACGCGCCCGCCTTGGTCAGCTCCATCGTGAAGACGTCGCCGGCCGCCTGCACCCGCTGCCCGGGAGCCGCCTCGCTCAGATTGTCGTTGCCGTCCCACCGCGGTTGCTGCGCGGGATCGGCGATCAGCTCGAAGATCTCGGTCCGCGGTGCGGCGATCACGCGCTCGGCGCTGACGATCCTGGACTCTGCCTGCTCACCATTGCTGCTCATGGTGTCAGTCAAGCACATCGAGCGACCGGAGGTGAACACCCGTCCCTTCCGACGGACCTGCCCGCTCAACCGCAGCGCGACGAATTCGGGCGGATCAGTTGAACCCGGGATCCCCGAGCTCGGCGAGGATGCGCTTGAGATCCTGCACCGTCGCGAAGTCGATCGAGATCTGGCCCTTCTTCGCACCCAGCTTCACGGCGACGCGGGTGTCGAAGCGATCCCCGAGCCGGTCCGCGATCTCGTCGAGCTGCGCCTGCACGCCTCCCGCACGCGGACGCTTCCGCGACGCCGGCTTCGGCAGCTCACCGGCCGCCGCCTCCGCGGCGCGCACCGAGAGGCCCTCGTTCACGATCTTGTCGGCGAGGCGCTGCATGGCGGATGCGTCCCCGTCGAGCGAGAGGATCGCGCGCGCGTGCCCCGCCGAGAGCACACCGGCGGCGACACGGGCCTGCACCGGCTCCGGCAGTTTGAGCAGGCGGAACGTGTTCGCGATCTGCGGGCGCGAGCGTCCCATGCGGTTGGCGAGCTGCTCCTGCGTGATGCCGAAGTCGCCGAGCAGCTGCTGGTAGGCCGACGCCTCTTCGAGCGGGTTGAGCTGCGCGCGGTGCAGATTCTCGAGCAGCGCGTCGCGCAGCATGTGCTCGTCGGCCGTCGATCGCACGATCGCCGGGATGTCGTCCAGGCCCGCCCGCTTGCTCGCGCGGAATCGGCGCTCGCCCATGATCAGCTCGTAGCGCGGACGGCCGGGCGCGGGCGCGGGTTCGATCGCGCGGACCACGACCGGCTGGAAGACGCCGAACTCGCGCACCGAGTGCGTCAGCTCCTCGAGCGCCTCCTCGTCGAACTCGGTGCGCGGCTGCGCCCGGTTCGGCACGATGTCGTCGAGCGAGAGCCGGGTGAGGGTGGCGCCGGGCACCTGCTGCAGCTCGTGACCGGCCGCGTCCCCGGAGGCGGGCGACTCGGCCGGCGCCGAATCCGCGGCGGCCCCGGCGGCCCCGGCGACACCGTCGGCGGGCGAGAAGAACACGTCGACCGGGCGGTCGCCCTCGGTCTGGGGGATGAGCGCGCCGATCCCGCGGCCCAGGCCGCTGCGCTTCTTCGTGGCCATCGTCAGGCTCCTTCGGTGGAGGTCGCGGGTGCGCCGCGCAACGCCATCTCGGCGGCGGCTTCGAGGTAGGCGAGTGCGCCGATCGAGCCGGAGTCGTAGGCGTGCACCGTCTGACCGTAGCTCGGCGCCTCAGAGACGCGGACCGAGCGCGGGATCGGGGTCGGGAGCACCTCGGTGGGGAAGTGGCTGCGGACCTCGAGGGCCACCTCCTGCGCCAGGTTCGTGCGGGCGTCGTACATCGTCAGCAGGATCGTCGAGACGCGCAGCTCGGGGTTCAGGTGCTTCTGGATGAGCTGGATGTTGCCGAGCAGCTGGCTGAGCCCCTCGAGCGCGTAGTACTCGCACTGGATCGGGATCAGCACCTCGCGGGCGGCGACGAACGCGTTGACCGTGAGCAGGCCGAGCGACGGCGGGCAGTCGATGAAGACGTAGTGGAACTCCAGCGCGCTCTCGCGGAGGAACTCCTCGAGCGCCGTCCGGAGCCGCTGCTCGCGGGCGACCAGCGAGACCAGCTCGATCTCGGCCCCGGCCAGGTGGATCGTACTGGGCACGCAGAAGAGGTTCTCGTGATCCGTCGTCGGCTGGATCGCATCCGCGATGCTCTGCTCGCCCAGCAGGACATCGTAGATGCTCGTCACCTCGGGCCGATGCGGCACCCCGAGAGCGGTCGAGGCGTTGCCCTGCGGATCGAGGTCGATCACGAGGACGTTCGCGCCGCGCCGCGCGAGCGCGGAGGCGAGGTTCACCGTCGTGGTGGTCTTGCCGACCCCGCCCTTCTGGTTCGAGACGGTCACGACGCGGGTCTGCGCCGGCAGCGGGGACGGAGTCTCCTCGAGCAGGCGCCGACGCCGCACCTTGTCGGCGATGTGGTCACCTACCAGTGCGTCTTCTGTCATCTGTGCCTCTGCGTTTCGCCCTCGGGGCCTTCGGTCTTCGGTCTTCGGTCTCGCGTCGGGGTCTTCGTCGCACCCTCCGCGTGCTCCGGCCGAGGACGGCCCGGCGGATCGGCGATCCCGACCGACTCAGGCGGCGGAGGCGGCCCGGACCCGCGCCCTAAACACTCTAGTCGTCTCGGCGAGCTGCCCGACACCGAGCTCATCGACCGCGACGTCGGTCGCCTTGAACCGGCGCAACTGCTTCTCGGCCGCCGAGATCTCGGCCTCCACCGCACCGCCCTTGAGCAGGAGCAGCTCGCCGCCGTCGCGGAGCAGCGGGGCCGCGAGCGGCACGAGCTTGCGCAGCGCGGTCACCGCTCGCGCCGTCACCTGGTCGACCTCGAACGCACCGTGGTACTCCTCGGCCCGGCCGCGCTTCACCTCGACGTTGTCGAGGCCCAGCCGTTCGATCTGCTCGTTCAACCAGGCGCAGCGGCGCTCCATCGGCTCGATCAGCAGGAACCGTGCGTCCGGCCGCACGATCGCGAGCACGAGCCCCGGCATACCGCCGCCCGTGCCGATGTCCGCGACCCGCGACCCGGTGCCGATCAGCGGTGCGAGCACCGCGCTGTTGAGCAGGTGCCGGGTCCAGAGCCGCGGGGGCTCGAGCGGTCCGATGAGGCCGAGGATCTCGCCGCGTGCGCCGAGATCCCGGGCGAACGCACGCAGGACGTCGATCCGGTCGCCGGCGATCTCCGCGGCGACACTCGGCTCGCTCTCCACGTCGCTCGTCACCTCGGTCATGGTTTCACGTGAAACGCGGGGCGTCGTGCTCAGGCCGCGCTGACGACGAGCCGGCGATCCCGGCCCTCACCGCGGGACTCCGAGTGGTAGCCGCGCTCGGCGACGATGTCGTGCACCAGCTTGCGCTCGTATGACGACATGGGCTCGAGTTCGACCTCGCCCCGGCCGGCCGCGAGCTGGGCCACCGCCGCGTCGACGAGGCCGCGCAGCTCATCGGCACGCGCATCGCGGGATCCGCCGATGTCGAGGATGAGACGGGAGAAGCGCCCGGTCTCGCTCTGCACGGCGAGGCGGGTCAGCTCCTGGAGCGCCTGAACGGTGTCGGGCATCGAGAGCCGATCCAGATCCTCCCCCCCGCCGGTGATGGAGAGATAGGCGCGGCCGCTCGCGACCGAGATGTCGAGATCGCCGTCGAGGTCCGCGATGTCGAGCAGGCCTTCGATGTAGTCGGCCGCGATGTCGCCCTCGGCCTCGAGCTCCTCGAGGCTCGAGGACTGGGACCGCCGCTCGTCGGAGCCGGCGTCGCCCGCCGGGTTCTGCTCCTCGGCGATCAGCTCGTCTGCGCTGCGCTCACTCATTTGCCGGATCCTCCGTTGTTCGTCTTGCCGGAACCGGTCTCGTCATCCCGCCCGGTCGCGCCGCCGTTCCCGGCGTCATCCTGGTTGCCGGGTTCGCCCGGCTTCTGCACGCTGCCCGGCTGACCCTGCTTCTTCGCGCGCTTCTTGCTCATGGGCTGCTGGCGCTGACCCTGCACGGAGGCGGTGCCCTCGATCCGGTCGATCTCGGAGACCTCCTCGTCGGTGAGCTTGCCCTTGGCCTTGAGGCGCGCCTGGCGCGCCCGCCACGCGTCGCTGCCGGGAGTCGGCATGTTGCGGATCACGATGTACTGCTGGCCCATGGTCCAGAGGTTCGAGGTGAACCAGTAGATGTTGAGTGCCAGCGGGAACGCGACGCCGGAGAAGAGGAACGCGAACGGGATGATGTACAGCATGATCTTCTGCTGCCGGTACATCGGGGAGTTCTTGGTCTCGTCCGACACGTTCTTCGACATGATCTGCAGCTGGGTGAAGAACTGCGAGGCGATCATGAGGATCATGTTGAGCCCGAGGAGGATGACGACGGCCCAGTTGCCCGACTCCCAGCCCTGGGTGAAGGTCATCTTCAGGGGTGCGACGCCGAACAGGCTGGCCTGATTGAAGCTCGCCGTGAGCGACTCGGTCATGAACGCGATGCCGGTCGTGCCGTCGGAGGCGTGGCGCAGCACGTAGAAGAGCGAGAAGAAGACCGGCATCTGGATCAGGATCGGGAGGCACGAGGAGAACGGGTTGGTCCCGTGCTTCTTGTAGAGCGCCATGGTCTCGCGGCTCATGGCCTCGCGCGAGAACTGATCCGTCTTGCCCTTGTACTTCGCCTGGATCTTCTTCATCTCCGGGGCGAGGTCCATCATGCGGCGCTGCGCCTTGATCTGCCGCACCGTGACCGCGATCCGCGCCGAGCGCCCCACGCCCCCTATGCCGATGATGGCGAAGAGCCAGGTCGCGCCGCCGGCGGGATCCATGCCGAGGAAGGTGAAGAGCTGATGCCAGAGCATCAGCACCAGCTCGACGAGCCAGCGCAGGGGCCAGAGAAGTGTCTGGATGAAATCCACCGTGGATCAGGCCTTTCGGTGTTCTGGGCGAACGAATCCGCGCGAGTTGATGACAAAGTTCGGGTGTTCGCGCTCGGGGGCATCGTCGATGCCGCCTCGAGTGAACGGGTTACAGCGTACGAGTCGCCAGAGGGTCAGCACCGTCCCTGCGACGAAACCTTGACGCTGGAATGCCTCCAAAGCGTAGCGCGAGCAGCTTGGGTAATACCTGCACACCTGACCATACAGCGGCGAGATCACCCGGCGGTAGCCGAGCATGAAGGCGATCGCGAGGTTGCGGGGAGCCAGCCAGAGCTCCTCCAGTGCCAGCAGCATGCTCACCCCCTGCGTCTCGGGGGAGCGGGCCGCTTCGCGCGCTCGAGCGAGCGGATCACTTCGCGCTCGAGTTCCGAGAACTCGGCCGTGGCGCTCGCGGGCAGCGCCCGGAACACGACGTCGGCGCCGGTGAACCCGGCGGCGATCCGGTGATCCACGATGGACTTCAGGCGGCGGCGCACCAGATTCCGCGTGACCGCATTGCCCACGGCCTTCGTGATGATGAAACCGAAGCGCGCGGGCTGCTCGTGCCCCTCGGCGGCGTTCGCGCCCGGCGCATCGGGACCCTGCGCATCCGGATCGTGGGCCGGGACATGCAAAACCGCGTGAGTGATGCAGAATGCACCTCCCACGCGGTTGCCATTCCGCACGATGCGACGGTAGTCGTCTCCGCGGGTGACTCGGTGTCGCCTGGCCGGCACGGGCGTGACGCCGCTGTGCGTGATCGACGCGCTCGAGCGCTGGTTACGCGGTGAGCTTGGAACGGCCCTTGCCGCGGCGAGCCGCGACGATGGCACGGCCGGCGCGGGTGCGCATGCGGGCGCGGAACCCGTGCACCTTGGCGCGGCGGCGGTTGTTGGGCTGGAACGTGCGCTTGCTCATGGGAGACTCCGTGATCGATGTTGGAACAGACGCAATCGGGGCGCTTTCCGCGGAGGAAAGCGCGCCGAGAACGGTGGTCGGTGAGGGCAGCGAGATGGATCGCGCCCATACAAGTGATCTAGTCTACGTGCTTCGGCCGGTCGAGTCAAAGCGCGCGCGGGTTCGCGTATACACCGAAAGCGGTTCCGGGCCGCGATGTGCGAGCCGGCGTGTCGCCGAAGCGGGCTTGCCTGTGGACAAATCTGTGAGTAACGTTGGCGCTACTGTCCGGGCGATCCCGGACCCGCGGTCTCCACCGGTGCCGGATCCGGCCACCAGGCACCGCGTCGATCTCTGGTGACGGGTATTTTCGAGTGACTGAAGAGGACGTGCAGCGCATCTGGGCGCAGGTCACCCAAGCGGTGATGAGCGACCCCGAGGTCGGCCCGGCCGGAAGCGCTCAGCTCGCACTCGCGATCCCGCGCGGCGTGGGCGCCGGCACCCTGTATCTGGCGGTGCACTACGACTTCACCCTGAAGCTCCTCGAGGGCCGGTTCCGCCCGGCCATCATGGCCGCGCTCGCCGGCATCCCCGAGGCCGGCGAGATCGAGAACTTCATCGTGCTCGTCGATGCCGAGGCGGAACCGACGGTGCAGCAGGATCCCGAACCCGCCGCGGCGTCTCCCGCGGCGGCCGGCGAGGCCGGTCTCCCGGGCGCCGTCGGGTCGGCTGCGCCGGGGATCGCGGCCGCGGTCGGGGCGAACCGGCCGATCCCGGATCCGATCCCGCGGCACGGCACCCCGGACACCGCCGAGAGCCGGCTCAACGAGAAGTACCGCTTCGAGACCTTCGTGATCGGTCAGTCGAACCGTATGGCGCACGCGGCGGCGGTCGCCGTGGCCGAGGCTCCGGCCCGCGCCTACAATCCGCTGTTCATCTACGGGGACTCCGGTCTGGGGAAGACCCATCTGCTGCACGCGATCGGGCACTACGCGCGCGAGCTGTATCCGGATATCCGGGTGCGATACGTGAGCACCGAGGACTTCACCAACGACTTCATCAACTCGATCGCGAACAACCAGGGCGCCGCCTTCCACTCCCGGTACCGCGGAGTGGATCTGCTCCTCGTCGACGACATCCAGTTCCTGGAGGGAAAGGCGGAGACGCAGGAGGCGTTCTTCCACACTTTCAACACCCTGCACGATCACAACAAGCAGGTGGTCATCACGAGCGATGTCCAGCCGAAGCAGCTGAAGGGCTTCGAGGATCGCATGCGCTCGCGCTTCGAGTGGGGACTGCTGACGGACATCACCGCGCCGGATCTCGAGACCCGCATCGCCATCCTGCGCAAGAAGTCGCGTCACGAGAAGCTCGAGATCGATGACGACATCCTGGAGTTCATCGCTTCGAAGTTCACCTCGAACATCCGCGAGCTCGAGGGGACGCTGATCCGCGTGACCGCGTTCGCGAGCCTGAACCGGCAACCCATCGACATGCAGCTGGCCCAGACGGTGCTGAAGGATCTCATCTCGCTCGACGACGACAACGAGGTGCAGCCGACCGACATCATCAGCCACACGGCCGAGTACTTCAACATCGCGCTCGACGATCTCTACGGGCCGTCCCGCGCGCAGCAGATCGCGCTGGCACGCCAGATCGCGATGTACCTGTGCCGGGAGCTGACGCCGCTCTCGCTGCCGAAGATCGGCCAGCTCTTCGGGGGGCGCGACCACACCACGGTCATGTACGCCCACAAGAAGGTCGTCCAGCTCATCGCGGAGCGCCGATCGATCTTCAACCAGGTCACCGAGCTGACCACGAAGATCAAGCAGACGACGCGCTGATCCTCCGCCGTTTTCCACAGCTTCGGCCGAGGCTGTGAGTAACTCTGGGCATCGGCGGGGCCGCATGTGCATGGATCCCGGAATCCTGTGGAAAGTGCGTTCGCCTCGAGATCCGCATCATCATGCGGATCTGCACTTATTCAGGCCGCGCTCACAACTCACACGCGTGTAGTTTCCCCAGCCTGTCTAGGATGTCGGGAGTTATCCACAGTTTCCACAGGACTTATTACTATTACAGTTCCCAATCTTCGGTCAGGCACTCGATCACGCTCTCGCCGCCGATGGGTCGGCCCACGGCCACCGCCGAAGACGACGACGAGAGGCCAGCGCGATCCAGCCGATACCTGCACCTCCCGGCACGAGTGTGCAAAGATTGGTGACGCTAGCACCGTTGTCGCCTGGCGACGTTATCGAGGAGCCCACATGCGTTTCACCGTCAACCGCGACGTCTTCAGCGAAGCGGTGTCGTTTGCCGCGAAGCTCCTCCCGCAGCGACCGACGCAGCCGCTCCTGAGCGGTGTGCTCATCGAATGCTCAGAGGGCGAGCTGACGGTGTCGTCGTTCGACTACGAGACCTCGGCCCGCACGACGGTTGCCGCGGATGTCTCCGCGGCCGGGCGCGCACTGGTCTCGGGTCGATTGCTCGGCGAGATCGCCCAGCGTCTGCCGCTCTCGGACGTCGAGGTCTCGCTGAACGAGTCGCGCGTGCAGCTGCGCTGCGGATCCGCGTCGTTCAGCCTGCCCGCCATGCCGGTGGACGAGTACCCCCAGGTGCCCCGCGTGGATTCGGTGTCTGGCATCGTCCCGGCCGAGGCCTTCGCCGAGGCGGTGGCGCAGGTCTCCCTGGCTGCGTCGAAGGATGACGTGACGCCGGTCATCACCGGCGTGCAGTTCGAGGTGTCCGAGAACTCGCTGACGCTCACGGCGACCGATCGCTATCGCGTCGCGACGCGACGCCTGGACTGGGAGCAGCGCGAGGCCACGGGCGAGCTCACGGCGCTCGTCCCCTCGAAGGTCGTCATCGAGGTCGGCAAGTCGTTCGCCGGATCCGGCACCGTGGAGGTCTCGGTCGTCAAGGACGGCGAGCGGGAGCTCGTCGCATTCACCGGCGGCAACAAGACCGTGACCTCGCTGCTGATCAAGGGCAACTATCCGCCGGTCGGCCGGCTGTTCCCGGAGAGCATCGACAACTACGCGGTGATCAGCACCGGTGATCTGGTCGAGGCCGTGGGCCGTGTCGGCCTGGTCCTCGAGCGCGAGGCCGCGCTGCGGTTCACCTTCGTAGAGGGTCAGGTGACCCTGGAGGCGGCGGGTACCGAGACCGCGCAGGCGGTCGAGACGGTGGATGCACACCTCGTCGGCGATGACATGGTCGTCTCGCTCAAGCCGCAGTTCCTCCTCGACGGCCTCCGCTCGACGCATGCGGAGTTCGCGCGGATCGGGTTCACCCGCACGGAGAACGCCAGCAAGCCGGGTCCGGTGCTGATCACCAGTCAGCGCAGCAAGGATGACGCCGGCGAGGAGAGCTTCCGCTACCTGCTGCAGCCGAACCTGCTGCTGCGATAGTCGGGCCCGCCGATGCGGGTGATTCACCTTTCTCTGGCAGACTTCCGGAATTACGCGCACGCCGAGGTCGGGTTCCAGCCCGGCCCGAATCTCATTCTCGGACGGAACGGGCAGGGCAAGACCAATCTGGTCGAGGCGATCGCCTATTTCGCCTCGCTGCGGTCTCACCGCGTCAGCAGCGACGCGGCACTCATCCGGGCGGGGGAGGACACGGCGGTCGCCCGGATGCGCATCGGAGTGGCCGAGCGGGAGGCGCTGCTCGAGATCGAGATCAATCGCGGCGCTCCGAATCGCGCTCAGGTCAATCGCAACGGCGTGAAGCCGCGAGAGCTGACGCGCTGGTTCCAGGCCGTGGTCTTCGCGCCGGAGGATCTCATGATCGTGCGCGGCGATCCGGCGGGGCGACGTCGTTTCCTCGACGACGCCCTCGTCGCCCGGAACCCCGCACTCGCCGGTGTGCTGAGCGACTACGAGCGAGTGGTGCGCCAGCGGACGACGCTGCTCAAGTCGGCTCGGGCGAACGGCGCCCGCTCGGCCGTCGAAGCCACGCTCTCGGTGTGGGACGATCAGCTCGTCGCCTTGGGGAGCCGGATCATCCATGAGCGCCGGCAGTTGATCGAGGCGCTTCGGGATCCGCTCGTCGAGAGCTATCGGGCATTGGTCGAGCAGGATCACGGCCCGGAGCTTCGGCTGGAGGAATCGATCTTCGGATCGGCTGCGGATGATGTTTCACGTGAAACAACGGCATCCGGGACCGGCCCCGACTCCGACGTTTCACGTGAAACATTGGAGGCGATGTTCCGCGATGCGCTCGCCCGGATGCGCGCACAGGAGATCGATCGTGCCGTCACCCTACTCGGCCCGCACCGGGACGATCTCACGCTCATGCTGAATCACTTGCCGGTGAAGGGATACGCGAGTCACGGAGAATCCTGGTCCTTCGCGCTCGCGCTCCGGCTCGCCGTCGCCGAGCTGCTCCGCCGGGAGTCGCCGGCCGGTGACCCGGTGATCATCCTCGACGACGTGTTCGCCGAGTTGGATTCCGGCCGTCGTGCCCGCCTGATGGCGGCCGTCGGCGCATATGAGCAGGTGATCGTCACCGCGGCGGTCGAAGCCGACGTGCCCGGTGAGCTCTCCTGGTCGACGATACGGATCTCGGGCGGCGCGGTCCTCGACGGATCTGATGACGGAGTGAGCGCTCATGCCTGAGCGGGACTTCGCCGTCAACGCCTATCTCCGTGCGAAAGCGCTGTGGAAGGGATTGCCTCCGCGCCGGCGGACCCGTGTCCGATCCGACTCGCAGGAGCACAGCGTGCCATTCGGGAAGGGGCGCGATCCGAGAGCGCTCGGCGAGCTCCTCAGCACCGCGGCTGCGGACATGGGGTGGACGGCGGAACTCGATCAGGCCCGGCTCATCGCCGAGTGGCATCGGTTCGTGGGGGAGTCCATGGCGGTGCACACCGAGGTGACCGAGCTCCGCGACGGGATCCTCATCGTGCAATGCGATTCGACGACCTGGGCCACGGAACTCCGTCGTCTGCGGGGCGAGATCCTCAGTCGGATCCTCGACGAGTACCCGGAGGTCGGGATCCGCGAGCTCCGCTTCCTCGCCCCCGGCGCCCCGAGCTGGCGCCACGGATCCCGGCGCGTCGTCGGCCGCGGGCCGCGCGACACCTACGGTTGAGGCTCTGCTGCGCTTCTCGGGCCGGTACACCCGGTGAACGGTCCCAGTGAGACCGGATCCTGTCCCTCGGGGGCACCGAGTCGGCGTGGCGAACTGTGCGCCCGCAGCACCGGTACGGGCTGGAGGGATGAGGTCCGGCGTCCGTTAGGGCTCCGGTCCCGGCAATCGCGAATCACGATCTTCCGATGCCCGATGCCCGATGTCCGATGCCCGATGCCCGATGCCCGATGCCCGATGCCCGATGCCCGACGGTCGACGCTCGACCGAGACCTGAAACCCGCGTTGAGCGGGCGCGGGAATGCGTCTGGGGAGACGCCCGTCCTGATCGCTTTGCAGGCTGTCTCTTATACACATCTGACGCTGCCGACGATCTTACGCGTGTA
>CAMFIY010000001.1 GCA_945952575.1 uncultured Leucobacter sp. | reverse complement strand
ACGAGATTCATGAGCGTCTCGTGGGCTCGGAGATGTGTATAAGAGACAGGCTCGCCGTCGACCCAGAGCCGGCCCGCGTTGATCGTCTCGAGGTGGTTGATGCAGCGGAGGAAGGTGCTCTTGCCCGAGCCCGAGGGCCCGACCAGGCACAGCACCTCGCCGCGCTTGACCTCGAGCGATATCGACTTGAGCACCTCATTCGATCCGTAGGCTTTCGAGAGCGCCTCAGCCTTCACCATGGGCGTGTCCGCCGTCTGCGCGTTCATGCGCCACCACCCCCCGGTCGTTCGTGCGGGGGAACGATGCTCTCGCCCCCGCTCTCGGTGCGATAGGTCGGGTGCCCGGACCCCTGCCCCACGACCGCGACAGCTTGGGTCTCGATCGTCGGGTTCTGGACGTTCGGCCGGTCACCTGCACCCTTTGCGAAGTAGCGCTCCAGGTAGAACTGCCCGACCATCAGGATCGACGTGGCCACGAGATACCAGATCGACGCGACGATCAGCAGCGGTACCGGTGTATAGCCCTTGAGCCCGATGTCGTGCGTGCGCGTGAAGAGCTCGAGCGAGAACGGCACCGCGGTGACCAGCGATGTCGTCTTGAGCATGGAGATCACCTCGTTGCCCGTGGGCGGGATGATCACGCGCATCGCCTGAGGCAGGATCACACGGCTCATCGTGTGCCACCAGCCGAGGCCGAGCGCCGTCGCCGCCTCTCCCTGGCCCGTATCGACCGCCAACAGGCCGGCACGCACGATCTCGGCCATGTAGGCGGCCTCGTTGAGGGCGAGACCGATCACGGCGAGCGCGAACAGGCTGACGTAGTCCTGCGTCTTGATCGAGATCCAGGCCTCTTGGCCGGGGATCCCGAACTCGATCTTCTGGTAGATCGTTGCGATCAGGCCCCAGAAGGTCAGCTGCACGTATACCGGGGTGCCTCGGAAGAGCCACAGGTAGACCCAGGCCACCGACTTCACGACCGGGTTCGGGGATTGCCGCATGACGGCGATGGCCACGCCGAGCACGATCGCGATGACCATCGAGTAGATGGTCAGCTGCAGGGTGTAGCCGAGTGCTTGGAAGACCCGAACGTCGAAGACGTACTTGCCGACGGTCGGCCAGTCGAAGGTCGGCCGGTTGAAGGCCGCGTCGTAGATGAACAGCGCGGCGACGACGACCAGAACCACGGCGAAGACGTTTCGCCACGGATGGCGGAGGCGGATCGCTCGGATCGCCTCCGGCTCGGCGTGTGCATCGGACCGCGGAGACTGTGGCCCCGCGGTCCGATCCTGCGTGTCAGACATGACTCGCGTCGATCCTCTGGCTACTTACCGGCGTTGATCGTCGCGGTCGTGAGAGCACCGGCCTCGACTCCGGCATCAGTCAGAATCTTCGTGTAGGTGCCGTCATCCATCAGCGACTGCAGTGCTGCCTGAACCGCCTTGGTCAGCTCGCCGCCCTTGGGCGTCGCGAAGCCGTAGGGCGCTGCGTCGAAGAGCTGGCCGATCAGCTCGAGCTTGCCCCCGGTCTGCTTCACCGCGTCGCCGATCACCGGCGAGTCGCCGGTGACTGCCGCAGCGCGGTCGGAGAGCACGGCAGCGGTGGCCTCGGCCTGGCCGGGGAAGCTGAGGATCTCGATCTTCTTCTTGCCCTCGTCGACGCACTTCTTGCTGCGCGCGGGCAGCTCATCGGTGTACTGCACGGTATCGGCCTGCACGGCGATGGTCAGGCCGCAGGCATTCTCCGGATCCACTGTCGAACCCTTGGGCGCGGCCCACTGGCTCCCGGCGTTGAGGAAGTTCACGAAGTCGACCGACTTCTGGCGCTCGGCGTTATCCGTGAAGGAGGACGATCCCATGTCGAGGGTGCCGCCCTGGATCCGGGGGATGATCCCGCCGAAGTCCATGATCTCCCACTTCGGCGTAAGGCCCAGCTTGGCCGCGACCGCGTCGGCGAGCTCGACTCCCCAGCCGACGGGGTTGCCGTTGTCGTCCTTCATCTCGTTCGGCGGGTACTCGGCGTCGGTGCCGATGCGCAGATCGCCCGAGTCCTTGATCTCCGCGGGGAGCAGCGCGACCGCAGCGGCATCGGGCTGGATACCCTCGGCTGCCTTCGAGGTCGGGGTGGTGTCACCGCCCTCCGTGTTCGTGCAGCCCGTCAGGGCGAGAGCGGCCGCTGCGGCGAGCGCAGGGATCACGTAGCGAATCTTCATCGATCCAGTTCCTCTTCTTTGTATGAGTAAGGAGTGATTGTGCGGGTAGGTAGCCCCGCCACAGGCCGAGCATACCCCGCGGCGCAGACGCCCATGTCGGGTTCGCGGGCATCGGAATCAAAGCGTTGTCTGAGATCCCGGATAGGCGTCCCGGGCGCCGGGATCCCGAAGCTGCGTCATCCCGCGCGGCCGACGTCCGCGTACACGGCTCCGGTCGCTCGCAGGAGATCGTCGGGCGCGAGCTCGATGTCGAGACCTCGTCGACCGCCGGATACCAGCACGGTATCGAAGGACCGCGCCGAGGCATCCAGCACCGTGCGCAGGCGGGTGCGTTGCCCGATCGGACTGATCCCGCCGACCAAATACCCGGTCTTCCGTTCGGCGACCGCGGGGTCAGCCATCTGCGCGCGCTTGGCCCCGAGCGCTGCGGCGAGCGCTTTGAGGTCGAGCATCCCGGCGACCGGCACGACGGCGACCGCGAGCGAGCCGTCGAGCTCGGCCAGGAGGGTCTTGAAGATGCGCTCCGCCGGCACGCCGAGCGCGCGGGCCGCCTCCCCGCCGAAGTCGGTCTCCGCCGGGTCGTGCGCGTATGCGCGCACGGTGAATGCGATGCCCGATCGGGTCAGCGCGACGGTGGCCGGCGTCGATCCGTGTCCCTGCTTCGCCATGCTCTACACCCTATGCGGCGACACTCCCGGTAACGACGCGAGAGATTGTGCTCGACATCCAGAAAACTCTCAGGCTAAGCTACAGGGTTATGGAATCCATGGAGGGTACACTCGCGCGTACTCCGCGTATGTCTTGGCGCCGACCGACCACGTTCGTCGCGGCCGCCGCGATGGCGATCACACTGATCACGGCACCGATCAGTGCGAGCGCGGAGGAGCAATCGGCCCCGACCCAGGTCAGCTCGGAGGGCCAGCAGGTGCCGGTCGGCGACGGCTCCACCGACCCGCAGGCGCCGATCGCCGTTGAGAACGCACCGGCTCCCAAACCGGTGGTGAGCGGCACCGCCCAGGTGCGGAAGCGTCTGAAGGTGGCCGCCGCGAATGCGAAGTTCCAGTGGCTGCGCAACGGCGTCGCGATCAGCGGAGCCGGTGAGGCCAGCTATCGGCTCAAGTCGGCCGATGTCGGCAAACGGATCAGCGTGCGGATCACTCCCATCGGCGCCACGCCGAGCGCGAGCGATCCCATCTCGGATCCGTCCGATCCCGTCGTGCCGGGCGTCTTCGCTCCGTTGAATCCGGTCGTCAGCGGCGACACGAAGGTGGAGAAGACGCTGACGGTCGGGCCGCTCACGCCGACCGTGGGCACCGTCACGATCGAGTGGCTGCGGAACGGGCGGGTCATCCTGGGCGCGACCGGCACGAGCTACAAGCTGACCATCGACGATCTCGGCAAGAAGATCAGTGCGCGCGTCACCCAGACGCGGAAGGGCTTCACGGATCTGGTCGAGACCACGCCGGAGACCGTCGCGATCACCTCGTTCAAGTACCTGACGGCGGGGAAGGCGCGCGTGGCCGGCATCGTCGCGGAAGGCGGGATGCTGGGCGCGGCTCACGGCACCTGGACCGAGGGCACGACGTTCAAGTACCAGTGGTACTCGGGCAGCACCCGGATTCTCGGGGCGACCTCGAAGCGGTTGGTCATCACCAAGGATCTTCGCGGGAAGCTCATCAAGGTGCGGATCACCGGCAGCAAGCCGAAGTACTATTCGCGCTCGGTGGTCAGCGCACCCGCCCAGATCGAGGGCCTGAGGGCTCCGCGCAACGCGAAAGGGTGGGCCTGGCCGACCGACACGCGCCGCTACACGCAGGGGTACCACGACGGCTATTCGGTCGATGTCGCCTCGTCGGCGGGCGGACCGATCTTCGCACCCTACGGCGGCACGGTCGTCATGGCCGGCAACGACGGGGGCGGGGTCCCCTGGATCTGCCGGGTGTACCCGAGCTGGTGGCACGGGGAGAACCAGACCGTGATCATCCGACACCGCTACAACGACAAGATCATCTACTCGAGCGTGAACCACGTCGCCCGCGGCTCGAGCGAGGCGCTCGGGATCACGGTCGGCGGCCGGGTGCTCGCCGGGCAGCAGATCGCGACCGAGGGCATGAGCGGGTGCACGTCGGGCCCGCACACGCACTTCCTGCTGAAGAACACTCCGGGCGACTACTGGGGCGATCTGAAGCCGGTCTCGTACATCGGCAAGTCCAACCCGAGCTAGGCCGATGCGACCGGGCGGGCACGCGAGGTTCGCACGGTTCGCGGCGATCCGTTCGGCGTCGACAGGGCCGGGCAGGCGCGGATCGGGCGCCCCGGTTTTGTGGGCCGGCCGGGTGTTGGTAAGCTGAACGGGTTGTGCGGTGCTCTCGAGCGCTGCACCACGACTCGCGCGAGTGGCGGAATTGGCAGACGCGCTGGCTTCAGGTGCCAGTGCCCGCAAGGGCGTGGGGGTTCAAGTCCCCCCTCGCGCACGCGAACGAAATGGTCCCTGACCTGGGATTTTATCTCTCGGGTTGGGGGTCATTCGCGTCGGAAGTGCTAGAAAAAGTGCTAAGCCTGGCCAAGATGGGCGGCGAAGCGGTCTACGGCCGACCTCTGCATGGTGGGGGTGACGTGGGAGTAGATGTTCATCGTCGTGGTGATCGTTGAGTGCCCCAACCGCTCTTGCACGACCTTGGGGTGTTCCCCGAGTTCGAGCAGTAGCGTCGCGTGGGTGTGACGCAGCCCCTTGATCGTGACGCGGGGGAGGCTGTCGAACTTCGTGGTCGCCCATTTCAAGCGGCGATCCCAGCGGCTGGTCATGGCGTCGGGCGAGCGCAACTGGCCGTCGTCGTCTCCGAACACATAGGCGTCGGCTTTCGCCAGCTCGAACGAGACTTCTGCGCGGGCGACCTTGTACGAGGCGAGCACTTTCAGGGTTTCGGTGTCTATTTCGATGACGCGGGCTTGCCCGGTCTTGGGCGGCTTGGTTTTCGTCCAGTCGTCGGTATCGACCGCGCGGCGGATACTCACCCGCATTGCCTTGCCATTGATATCGCTCCACTTGAGCGCCAGAGCTTCACTGCGTCTCACGCCGGTGTAAGCGATGAGACGCCATAGCGGGAACAGCTCATCATCCAACTCGTCGCGGTTCCAGGTGAGGAACAGGGTTAGTTGGTCGGCCGTCCAGGTCGCAATCTCGGGCTTTTGCGCCCGCACCTCGCTGGTGGTCGGGGCTTTCACGGTGCGCTTCTTCTTCGCCGGATTCACCGTCAGGTGCCCATCGTCTATCGCGGCATCGAGGATCGCGCCCAGCACGACATGCACCTTGTGAACCGAGTTGGCCGTCAGCGGCCTCCCCTTGCTGTATTCGTCCTTGCGGCCGTGGTCTTCAAGGTCGCGGTAATGGCGAGCGATCCTCGTGGCGGTGAGCTTGTCGAGCCGAATGCTGCCGAGCTGGGGTGTGATGTGGTTGCGGATGATCTTCTTGTATCCCTTGATCGTGGATGCCGCGAGCTTCAAGCCCGCCGCCCACTCATCCGCGTACGCACCAACGGTAGGCACCTTGTTTCCGAACTTCTCGTTCTGTTTCCGCTGCTTCAAGGCCTCCTGCAAGGCGTCGTTGGCCTCGTCGGTGCTGGTGAACCCGGAGCGGGTGAGACGCCGCATTCCCATCTCGGGGTACTCGGGGTCTTTCAGGACGTAGATCTGGAACCGCCACCGCTTGCCCTTATCGGTGTCGTAACCCTGGATCGAGCCGGGCTGCCGAGAGCGGGAGCGTCGCGCCGGTTTCGCCTCCCTGCCGGCGGTGTCCGCGCCGGAGTCGTGCCCGGCGGCTGTGGTCTTTCGTGCCATTGCCTAATCCTTTCTGCTGGATAGGTCGGTCGCGCTGGGATGTGTGAGGGCTACTCGGTGCCGCCTGGGGCGAGTCGGTCGAGGAAATCGGGGCCGCTGAATACGCGCCCGGTCGGGTCGATCTGTTCGCCGCGCACCCGGATGAACCGTGCGCGTTCCCGCTGCTCCGCGAGACGCTGCATGTAGGTCTCGGTGCTGGGGAGCTGGTCGCTGCCGGGGATGCTGAGGGAGGAATCGTAGTACTGGATGCGGTTCTGGCAGGCGAACCATTCCTGCTGCCAATAGGTCAGCAGCCCCTCCGGGGTAAGCGTGAGCCAGCCCTGCATCCACTTCTCGATCTCTTCCCGCAGATACTCGCCAGGCACCCCCGTCACGCCGCTTGCTGCGTCGGGCGGGGTGAGGAGCGCGGCCGGGGTGGTGCGCAGCAGGTAGGCGATCACGGTCAGGTCGTCCACGTCCACGCGGCGATCCCCGGCTTCGAGCTTGCTGATCCCGGACGGGGAGAGTTTGCGCCCCGCGTCGGTCAGCAGCTTCGACATGGTGCGCAAGTCCATGCCGATCGCTTGACGGGCCGCACGGATGTTGCCGGCGACGTACTGGTTGGTGTGTCCTGGCGGGTTGCCCCGCACCCTCTCTGTTTCCATATTAAGAACATACATGGTTGTACTTGACACAGCAAGGTTTGGCTTCTACCGTGGTAGGCACCCCTCAATCTCCTTGTTTATTGGATCGGACGGTGACCTCATGCGGCAGAGCACCCTGGACATGGACGACCTCCGCAAGCGGCGCAGCCTGGTCATCACCCGCAAAGAAGCCGCCGAAGCTCTCGGGGTCGATCCCCGGACGATCACCACGAGCATCAACGAGGGCACGATCCCGCATGTGAAGCTCGGGCGGCGCATCGTGATCCCGCGCGAGAAGTTCCTTGCCCTCTTCGCCGACACTACCCCCGACGGGTCGTAGACGGCGTGCTGTGTCGGTGCCGATTCGGCACCCCCGGGCCGAGTTCCCGGAGGAATGTCGGCGGCACGGCGTAGACTGAAACCGTAAGGCCGACCACAAGGAGGCACCCCGCATGGCTACGAAGACTCGCGTATCCGAGGCGCACGTTCAGCGCGCCATTGCGGAAGTGCAGGCCGGGCAGCAGGCCGCGGGCGAGGAAATGACTCCTGAGGGCGTGGAGCTTCTGGCTCGCCAGGTGCGCGGTGAAATCACGGTAGACGAAGCCGTCGAAGTGATCGCCGCTCGCACCCGCGCACGCTTGGCCGCCCGCACCGTCTGAACCGTATTGCGCCGCGATGCCTGATCGGTACCCCTATCCGGGCAGCGAAGTTCTCCGAACCTTGTTACCGTCGAGGAGGCTGAGCAGAGCGACCGACTGATGGAGCTGTTGAACGAGCACATTCATGGTTTCATGACACGCAAGGCTGTCCGTGACCCCGCCGTACTCGACCGCGAGCTGGACGCCGCACGCGAACACCGCCGCACCCTGCCCCCGGCAGATGCGTTCGGACACGACGACCCGCCTGGCAGCGACCGGGGCGGGCCGAGTCTCGGTCTGTAACGGTTGAACAAGCGCCGGGCACTATTCTACGAGGGCGCTGAGTACCTGGGCCTTACCTGAGACCTGCGATAATGAGCGTATGCAGTCTCCGTCGCGTCTCCCGCATTTGGTGCGTGGGTCGAGTGCGGCTGGGATTGCGACGTTCGCGGCATTGTTTTCGCATGTCGTCGGCGGTGGCGCGATGCCTGGGCCGCTGGGGATCGCTGTGCCCTTGCTGCTGTCGTTGATGGTGTGCATCTTGCTCGCTGGTCGGAAACTGTCGCTTGCTCGGCTGTCGGTGTCGGTGGTCGCGAGCCAGACCTTTTTCCACACCTTATTCGTGCTCGGCACGCCCACCGCAGGCGCGGGCGCGCAGATGGATATGTCGGGCGGGGCTCATCATCACGGTCACGGAATGATGCAGATGCCGGTGGTGTCGGAGCAGACGATCACGCTGGTGCATGGTGATGCCACGATGTGGGTGTCGCACTTCATCGGTGCCGCGGTCACGGTCTTCTTCTTGTATCGGGGCGAGCAGGCGATCCATCGTCTCCGCGCCTTGGCGGAGCAGTTCGTCGCATGGGTGCGACATCGTCTCGTGGTGCCGCTGCGTCTCCCGGTCGCGACTGCCCCGGCGAGGGTGCCGGTTACCGTGGAGACGAGCGGTTGGTCGGTGCTTTCGCAGCTTCAGGCATCGACGCTGAGCAGGCGCGGGCCGCCTCATGTCTTTCGGATCGCTCACTAACTCTCTCAGTGTCGCCGCTTCCGGGCTGACGATTCGTGTGCTGTAGCCGGTTGTTGCCGCCCACGCACGCATATCCTGCGTGCGCTGTCGCTTGCGTGAACCCTGCGGCCGCGTAGCAAAGAGCGTTCGAGCGTTTCCATACGGCAGTTCGTATCGATCTGACCGCACCCCGCTACGGGCGGGTGCGGTGCCGACCCCGCGCACGCGTGCGCCTGGTGGTCGGGAGTATGCATGTTTGAAAGGCACAAGAAACCAATGATGAAGATTCGCAATCGCGCCGTGCGCGCCGGGGCCGTGTTCGGGGTGGCGCTGCTGGCGCTGACCGGATGCGCGACCGGGCAGAACGAAAGCGCAAGTACGCAGCAGGAGGAGCCTGTCGCGCAGACGGCACAGGCGGACTCGGTCATGATCGAGGACGCGTGGGTGAAGACCGCCCAGCCGAGCGACATGACGGCCGCGTTCGGCACCCTCGAGAACGCTTCCGATCAGGACGTGACGGTGGTATCGGTGGAGTCGTCGGCGTCGCCGATGATGGAACTCCACGAGACCGTCGAGAACGATTCCGGGCAGATGGTGATGCGGGAGGTCGAGGGCGGCTTCACGATCCCCGCGAACGACCACCTGCACTTGGAGCCGGGCGGGAACCATCTCATGCTGATGGAACTCCCTGAGGCGATCCAGGCCGGTCAGGAGGTGACGTTCACACTCACGTTCTCGGACGACTCCACGTTGGAGTTCACGGCCGTCGCGAAGGACTACGCGGGCGCGAACGAGACGTATGAGGGCGATAAGGATCATGGCGACATGAGCCATGACGACGCCGAGCACAGCGAGCACTGATGAGCGTCCCTGACCGGGGCGAGCCGTCCGTTAAGGCGGCGTCGACCCGGCGGCAGTTCCTCCTCGGAGGGGCCGCCGCCGGGGTCGGCGCGGCTGCCGCGCTCGGCATCGACTACGCCCTCAGTCCACACGGCGAGGCCACTCCTGCGTCGGTGCCGCTGAACGGTAGCAAGACGGTGCCGTTCTACGGCATCCATCAGGCGGGGGTCGATACCGATGCACAGGCGCACGCCATGTTCATCGGCCTCGACCTACACACAGAGACTGACCGGGATGGGCTGCGGCGCATGATGGGGATTCTCACCGACGACGCGGCACGACTCACGCAGGGTGTGCCGCCGCTCGCGGACTCCGAACCGGAACTCGCAGTCGCACCCGCGAGGTTGACGGTGACGTTCGGGTTCGGGCCGGGCTTCGTCGCCCGCGCGGGCGGCACCAGTCCCGAGTGGCTTCAGCCCTTGCCCGCGTTCGGCATCGACCAACTCCGACCGGAGTACGGCGACGGGGATCTGCTGATGCAGGTCGCCTCGGACGACCCGGTCACGGTCGCGCATGCGACCCGGATGCTGCTCAAGGATACGCGCAGCTTCGCGGCTGTGCGGTGGACGCAGGCTGGGTTCCGGCGCGCCCACGGTTCGGTGAAGCCGGGCACGACGATGCGGAACCTGTTCGGGCAGGTCGACGGCACCACCAATGCCGTACCGGGCACGCCCGACTTCGACGAGGTCGTGTGGGCCACGGGCGGCTGGCTGGCCGGTGGCACGAGCATGGTGATCCGTAGGATCCGGATGGATTTGGACAAGTGGGATCGCCTGGATCGTTCCGGCCGCGATCAGTCCATCGGTCGGTTCCAGTCCAACGGCGCACCGCTCACGAGCAGCCCGCACGGGGCGACGGCGGAGTTCGATGAACCCGACTTCGAGGCGAAGACCCCGATCGGGTTCACCGTGATCCCGGAGTTCTCCCACATGGCGAGAGCCCGCCCAGTGCAGGCGCACGAACGGATCTTCCGTCGCGCCTACAACTACCAGGGACCGCCCATCGGGGATGAACTGTCGGATTCGGGGTTGATCTTCGTCTCCTACCAGGCGGATGTGGAGCGGCAGTTCGTGCCGATCCAGCGCCGCCTGGACGAACTCGACCTGCTGAACGAGTGGACGACCCCGATCGGTTCCGCCGTGTTCGCGCTCCCTCCCGGATGCGCGGAGGGCGGCTTCATCGGCGACACCCTCCTCACCTGAGTCGGTGCTCCCTGCGCTCGGCTCGATGAAGAACACAAACAACAACAAGTTGACTCAACGAAAGAAACACACCATGTGAAAGAACCATGACTTGAACAAGCGCCCCCTCCTCGTGGCCGGGGCTGCCGCCCTGGGCGCGCTCGCGCTCACCCTGGGCGGCGCGGCCGCAGCACAAGCGCACGTCACCGTGAACGCGGATACCGCCGAGGCGGGTGCCTACTCGGTGCTCACCGTGAGCGTGCCCCACGGCTGCGACGGATCGGCCACGACCAAGGTCGCGATCCAGATCCCCGACGGTATCAACGCGGTCACCCCGACCCGCAACAGTTTCTACACGGTAGAGAAGACCATGGAACAGCTAGGGCGTGTCTCCTATATCGGTGGGTGAGGTTTCGGCAGACTGAAGTGCATGGTTCGCCGGTCGAGGTTTACGCAGTTCACGAACGAGCAGTGGGAGCGAGTCGATCCGCTACTCCCCTCCAACGAGGGCCGGAAAGGCCGTCCGTTCGAAGACAATCGCCGGGTGGTCGAGGGCATTGTCTACCGGTATCGGACCGGGATCCCGTGGCGGGATCTCCCAGAGCGGTTCGGTCCGTGGCAGACAGTGTGGAAGCGGCACCGTCGATACGCCGTCGATGGCACCTGGGATCGCGTGCTGATGCAGATCCTTGCCGAGACCGACGCTGCCGGTGACATCGACTGGGATGTATCGGTCGATGCGACGATCAACCGTGCCCATCAGCACGGTACGAATCTGTCGCGCCCGGATTTGGACGCTTGGATGCGCGGCCCTCGCGCTTGCCGCACCGCTCCTGGTCGGGCACACCCAGACCGTGCAACCCGTGTGGGTGATGCTCGCCGCCGACTACGGTCACCTGGTCACGGGCGCGTTCTGGCTCGGCGGCGTCACCGGACTCCTGCTGTATCTTCATGCCGCGCGCCCGGCAACTCGTGGCGGCTGTCCGCGCATCCCGGCCCGGCAGTCTGCTGCGATGCTCGCCCGGTTCTCTAGGTTCGCACTGTACAGCGTGATCCTGCTCGCGGTCAGCGGCACCCTCATGGCCGTGCTCATCGTCGGCTCCTGGCAGGCACTCGTCACTACCGGGTACGGCCTGCTCCTTACGATCAAGCTCATCATCGTCGGAGCGGTCATCGCGGTCGCCGCGTGGAACCGCACCGACCTCCTGCCCCGCATCGCCCGGCACCCGACCGACGAGCGGCAGTGGGTGAGCCTGCGCCGCACCCTCACCGCCGAGACCATACTGCTGGTTGCGGTGCTCGCGGTCACCGGCTTCCTCACCAACACCAGCCCTGCCACGACCCCCGAGCACGCACACGGCACCGAGACCACCGCACCCACGGCGCAAGAGACGGCCTTGCATGCTGAGTCGCAAGGGCTGACGGTCGACGGCACGATCACGCCGACCACCGCCGGAAAGAACACGGTCACGTTCCGCCTGGAATACGAGGGCGAACCCATCACTACCGAAGAGGTCACGGTCGAGGCGCGCCTGCCCGAGCAGGAACTCGGCCCATTCACCGCGACCCCACAACTAGACGCGGCGACGGGTCAGTACGCGGCGACGCTCACGATGCCCGTCAGCGGCGAGTGGCAGATCCAGGTCACAACCCGCATTGACACCTATACCCAACCCATCGCGATGATCCCCGTTACCGTTCGTTAGGGGGTAGGGGCGGCTTCTAGCGGCGCATCGCACTGCGCTTTGACCCCGCTAGAGCCCGAGCGCCGGGCCGTAGTGCCGGGGTGCGCTCCGGTGCTGCTCCTCATAGTCGAGCGACATGGCCTGCTCCCGCTTGGCACGCTGAGCTTCCCATACCGCTTGTTCGGCGCGGGTCTGCTCGATCCTCTCTGCGGCCCCGGTAGGGGTGAGCGAGCGCAGCAGGGCGACTTCCTCTCGTGCCTGCCTCGCGGTCTTTGCAGCTCGTGCGGTTTGTTGCGCGGGGTTGGCGGTGAGGTACGCCTGCTGATTGCGGATCACGGTCTCCGCGCCGAACACTCGCGCGAACGCCACGAGTCGTTCGGTCTGTGCTCGCTCTGGCCGGTGCAGCAGCGCGTCGCGTGCCGCCCGGTGCTCCTGCTCGGCATCGATCACGCGCGGGTCGCTGTCGATTCTGGGCCGGGTGACTCGATCCACCCACGCATCGGCACGTTCGTTCCACCTCGGCGGCTCGCCCCACTCGCTCGTCACCTGCTGGCGCGCTTCGGCGGTTCGCGCTTGGGCGTTCTCGTGCTCGTCGCGGGCACGGCGCTTCCCGAACCATGACGACGCCCGCACCTGCTCGCTGGCCTCCTGTTCAGCTGCGTCGGCCTGCTGCCAGTTGGCGAGTGCCCCTCTCGCCGCGGAGACGACCGGCGCGGCGACCTCGGCGCGCACCTGCTCGGCACGCTCACGGGCGGTCTGCTCGGCCGCTCGCGCCCTCTCCCGCACTTCGGTCTCACGGTCGCTGAGGTCGGCAAGGGCGGCGCTGACCTGTTGCCAGCGTGCGGCCTGCGCCTCAGCCGTTGCCGCACGCTTGTCGAGCACCGCTATCTCGTCGTTCATGAACCGCACGGGGCCGCTCTCGACCAGCCCGGCCACCTCCTCGACGGCGCGGCGGGTGGCGTCGGCAAGTCCTCGGTCGGCGCGGTCGCGCCCCATCGCGTCGATGAACTGCGCCCTGGCGTCGGCCTGGCTCTCGGCGACGACGTGCAGCACGTTCGACTCTCGGCCTCGGGTCATGCCGACGTACACGCCTGCGGCGCTGGTCGCATCGGTGAGGATCGTGTGCGACCCCGCCACAGTCGCGCCCTGCACTCCGTAGGCGGTCGCCGCATACGACAGATGGGCGTGCTCGGCCACATAGTCGGCGGGGAGGCGCAGGGTGCGCTGTCGCTTCCGCCCGTTCCCGGCCTCACGCACGGAGAGCGCGCCGTCGTCCTCGACGTGCTGCACGACCCATTGCTGCCGATTCGCCACGCCCACATCAGTGTTGTTCTTCCGCGTCTGAATCACATCCCCGGCCCCGATGGGCAGGCCGTCGCTCCCGTACACGGTCGTCGTGTCGTCGACGACACCGTTCGAGACTCGTTCCTCGCGGATGCGGGCGTTGACGGTGCGGGCTTCATCCTTCGTGCTGACGGTGATCGCTTCGCCGTCCTGCCGCGCCTGGGCGATATGCTCGCGCGCCTCGTCGCCGCTGTCGTGCAGACGGATGAGGCCGAGGGAGGTGAGCTGGTCGAACACTTCGCCGGGGTTTCTGCCGTCCCGTATCCGCAACGTGACCTCGGCGTAGGCGGGGTCGGTGAAGCGGTGCACCTCGGCCATATCGAACGTGTGACCCCGGAATTGCGCGGCCATATCGAGCACACCGCCACGGCCGACGGCGGCGAGCTGTGCGCGATCCCCAACCAGTGCGACCGTCGCGCCCGCCTCGGCGGTGACGGTCAGGAGTGCGATTGCGGTGTCCTGGTCGAGCATCCCGGCCTCGTCCACGATCACCCGCTCACCCCGCGCGAGCCGCGCGTCCTCGGACGAGCCGTGATAGGTGCGGCCCGTCTCGGGGTCGGTGTTGCCGGGTGCGAGGCGCGTCCATACGCCGTCGCTGTTCCAGCGCCACCCGTGCGCGTGCACGAGCGCCGCAACACTGGTCGCGGGCACGCCGAGTTCGTCGTGTGCGACCTGCGCGGCGCGCAACGTCGGCGCAACCACCCGCGACACCCGGCCATGCTGCGTCGTGACCTCGATTGCGACACCGAGCATCGTGGTCTTGCCCGCACCCGCTGCACCCTCTACGACGACGAGCGGATCGCGCGATGCGACCGCGGCAGCGGCGCGCTCCTGCCCGGCGTCCAGGCCCCGCGCCTGTGCCGCGTCGCGCACGTCGGGGTGCTTCGGCTTCCGCTTCGGCACTCGTGCGGTCAGGAGGTCGCGCAGTTCTGTCTCGGCTTGCACCACGCGCAGGTTCGTGAGGTGCGCCACATGCTCTGGGGCTGGTGCGCCGGGCGAGAGGATGGAGAAGCAATCCTCCATCGCCAACGCCGTTGCAATGCGCACGAACTCGCGCACCTCGGCGGGTGCGGCCTGCACGCCGTACTCGGTCATGATCCGGGTCGCGTGCTCCTGCACCGTGTGCTCCGTCCACGCCGACCCGCCTGCGGCGCACCGATCCAGTGCCCGGTTCGCAACGGTCTGCACGGAGAGGTCATCCAGCGACACCCGCGCACGGCGCACGGGCCGGCGCAACGTCTCGGGGTCGTAGCCGGCCTCTCGCAACTCCGTCGCCCACGCCTGTTCTTCGCGCAGCGTGGTGGGCTTCTTCGCAGGCCGCTCATGCGCCCACGCTTTCGCCGCGAGCCGGGCCGAGACGACTGGCCCCATAGTCTCGCCGGGATGCGCCGCCTCCCACTCGGCCTCGAAGCGTTCCAAGTGCTTGCGCACCTGCTCGCCGCGCTTGCTCATCACACCGTTGAACCGCTCGAGCTCGACCACCTCACCCGATACCGGATCAAGGGTCAAGCCGTGCCGATCCAGCACCTCCGCAAGCTCAGGATGCGCGGCGATCACGGCGGTACCGAGCGCGCGGATCGCGCCCTGCTGCCGGAGCAACGCCGCCGTATCCAGCGCCCGCCACTTCCCAGCCGCCCACACGCGGGTACCGACCTGACAGTGGATATGCCGGTGCGGATCATCCGCCCGGCTGGTGCGGTGCGACACCGCCACCGTCTGCAACTGCTGGACGGGCACCACCTCCTGCTTGCCGCGCAGCCCGACACGGGTCACGGAGTGCTCGGCGAGCCAAGCCTGAATCTCCGCCACCGCGTCCTGCTGCGCCCGGTCGAGAACATCGGAGACCTCCGGGTGGAGCGCTGCGGCAATCGAGAGCGACTTCGGGGCATTCACCACCATTTCCGCGAACCGCGGCGACCCCTGTTTCCCGACACCCGGTAGACGGGGCGTGCCCATCGACTCACCCGTGACCGGGTTCACCCAATCCACCCACGCCGCATACGCCTCCGGGTCAAGCCCGAGCACAGCAGTCACGTTCCCGGCGCTATCGAGCGCGGTGAACGCCGCCACAGACGCATCCGCGCCGAGATAATAGTCATCGGCACGGGAGCGATCGGCCTCGACATAACGGCCCGCGTCGGCTCCGGTTCCCCGGAACAGGATCACGCCGCCATGCATGGGATCACCACCTGACGTTTCTACTACAGAAACTGACGTATCTATCACGGTAGCATACGTTCATTCAGAAGAACAAGGGGAAGATCAATGCTGTCGGCGCGTGTAGTGGGCTAGGTGCGGGTTGTGGTGAGGCATGCCACAGGGGTGCATGTGAAAACGGGAAGATCAAGCTGTGGCATCGATGTTGACCACGACCCCTTCTGGATGGTCGCGCAGTATCTTGTGAGCGCACGATCGATCAGAGTGAAATTGCCCTCCGTTGACACCGTCACGCTAACGACGCTTCGCGAGGGGGGAGGTGATGGAAATCCCCGGGGGTGAGGTTGAGGCCGACGGCTAGGCGAGCGTGAGAAAGAGTTTCTCGAGTTCGTCTTGATCGGGGGCGCCCTCCTTGCCTGGGTGGTTCAAGCATTCTTTCAATGCGCTGGAGATCACAAGGAACCCCGCCCGGTCGAGCGCCTTGGAGACGGCGGAGAGCTGCTGCACGACATCGCGGCAGTGCGCGTCCTGCTCCACCGCGGCGATGACCGCGGCGAGCTGCCCGTGTGCACGACGCAAGCGGTTCACCACCTTGCGCTTCGCCTCCGCATCATGCTGAGCAGGAATAGGGTCTGCTGTTGTCTCATGCCCCATGACCTCTGCCTCCTTCACTGTGTTGAAACGACCTGACTTGACAAACATGATACCCCCCTGGGTATAGTTATCCTATTCCGCAGGATACCCCCTGGGGTATATAGAATCAAGGAGAGCGTGATGTGTCGAGCGGTGACCTGTCGTACATGCAGGAAGACGACCTGGGCGGGATGTGGGCAGCATGTCGCGATGGTGAAGGCGGGCGTGCCCGCATCGGACTGGTGCAACGGCAAGCACACTCAGGCGCAAATCGATGCCGCGAAGGCAAACCGGGGCGGGTTCTTCTCCCGCCTGTTCGGCCGCTAAACCGCAGAGAAGGAACGGAACAGGCAATGGCTACGAGGAATCTGACGCTGGACACCTTCGAGGGTGCCGTGAACGGTGATGGCATCGTGTTCGTCGATTTCTGGGCGGCGTGGTGCGGGCCGTGCCGGGCATTTGCCCCCACCTTCGAGCGCGCCTCCGAGCAGCATCCAGACATTGTGTTCGGCAAGGTTGACACCGAGGCCGAGCAGCAGCTCGCAGCGAGCTTCCGCATCAGCTCGATCCCGACTCTCATGGTGTTCCGCGACGGGATCCCGGTCTACGCCCAGCCTGGGGTTCTCCCTCCTGCGCAGCTCGACCAGCTCATCCAGGGCGCCCGTGACCTCGATATGGACGACGTGCGTCGGCAGATCGCCGAGCGCGGCACGCAGCCCGCCT
The DNA here is from genome assembly GCA_945952575.1 of uncultured Leucobacter sp. GTDB lineage: Bacteria > Actinomycetota > Actinomycetes > Actinomycetales > Microbacteriaceae > Leucobacter. Next base: position 18,785 of record CAMFIY010000001.1, on the reverse strand, counting down.
CCTGAAACCGGCTGAGATCCACTCATCCATCCAGCACATCGTCAGAAAGGACCCTCATTATGTGCGCGCGAATCACCTGCTCTGCCTGCGGCAGGCCCACCTGGACCGGCTGCGGCGAGCACATCGAGGATGCCCTCTACGGCGTACCCGAGGCCGACCGCTGCACCTGCAACTGACTCCTGAATCACTACATCACTCGAGAAAGAACTGATCATGCTGCTCGAACGCATCTATGACGAGGATCTCGCACAGGCGAGCTATTTCATCGGCTGTCAGGCGAAGGGCGAGGCCATCGTCATCGATCCCCGCCGCGACATCGATGTCTACCTCGACCTGGCCGTGAAGAACGGCATGCGAATCGTCGCCGTCACCGAGACGCACATCCACGCCGACTACCTGTCGGGCACCCGCGAACTCGCTGCGAGAACCGGCGCCCGGATGTACGTCTCCGACGAGGGCGGGCCAGACTGGACGTACGGCCCCGACTTCGACAGTGCCGTGCGCATGAAGCACGGCCACCGCATCCGACTCGGCAACATCACCGTCGAGGCCTCGCACACGCCCGGGCACACGCCTGAGCACCTGTCGTTCCTCATCACCGACGGGGCGCAGGCGAGCGAGCCGGGTTTCATGCTCACCGGCGACTTCGCGTTCGTCGGCGACCTCGGTCGCCCCGACCTGCTCGACGAGGCCGCCGGCTTCGTCGACACCCGCTTCCGGGGCGCGAGGGCTCTCTTCGCAAGCCTGCGCGACCGCTTCCTCACCTTGCCCGACTATGTGCAGGTGCTGCCGGCGCACGGCTCCGGTTCGGCGTGCGGCAAAGCGCTCGGCGCGATCCCTGCGTCGACCGTCGGCTACGAGCGCAACTTCTCCTGGTGGAGCCAGTATCTGAAGAACGACGACGAACAGGGCTTCGTCGATGAACTGCTCAGCGGTCAGCCGGATGCTCACGCCTACTTCGGCCGCATGAAGATCGAGAACAAGATCGGCCCAGCCGTGATCGGCGATATGCCCGAACTCGTTGAATACACGGCAAACGAACTCCGGTCGGCGCTCGATGCCGACTCCGTGATCTTCGTGGACACCCGCCACAACAGTAAGGTGCACGAAGGTACCGTGGAGCGCTCCCTGAACATCCCGGGCGTCGCGAAGGCCGCGAGCTACGGCGCGTGGGTCTATGATCCGCAGATCGAGGATCGCCCGCTCGTGCTCCTCGCCGGCTCGCTCGAAGAGGCGCAGCAGATGCGCGACCACCTGATGCGGGTCGGCATCGACACGGTACGCGGCTACATCACCTCACTCGACGGCCTCGAACTCGTCAAGCCGAAGCTCGTGCAGCCGGAGGCTCTCGACGGCTTTGACGGGGTGATGCTGCTCGATGTGCGCAACCGCACCGAGTACGCTGTGGGCCACCTGCCAGATGCCAAGCAGCTCTTCGGCGGTCGCGTGCTCTGGAACCTCGACCTGCTGCCCGAGCCCGAGGCCGGCACGATCGTCACCTACTGCCAGAGCGGTGTACGCAATAGCGTCGCCGCCAGCGCGCTGCGCCGTCAGGGGTATGACATCGCCGAACTCGACGGTAGCTACGCGGCCTGGGCAGCGCGCCCCGGCAACCAGCCCGTCACCGCCTGACCGGCGCACTCAGGAGTCCGAGTGGAACCCCATCTGATCGTCATCGCGCTCGCTCTGGCGGCGCTGGTCGGCGTGTCCCTCGGGCTCCTGGGCGGCGGCGGATCGATCCTCACCGTCCCGATCCTCGCATATGTGCTGGGGATGGAACCGCGCGAGGCGATCGCCGCGTCTCTCTTCATCGTCGGCGCGACTAGCGCGGTCGGCATGATCGGCCACGCCAGATCGGGACGTGTGCGCTGGAAGACCGGGGCCCTGTTCGGTATCGCGGGCATGGCCGGCGCGTTCGCGGGCGGCCTGCTCGGCGGGTTCATCCCCGGGGTGGCGCTTATGATCCTGTTCGCCATCATGATGATCGTCACCGCGACCGCCATGATCCGCGGTCGCAAGGATCGCGGCGGCGCGGCGCGCGCTACGGATCACCCGAGGCCGATCCTGCGCATCCTCATCGACGGGCTGCTCGTCGGCATCGCCACGGGCCTCGTCGGTGCGGGTGGTGGCTTCCTCATCGTCCCCGCACTCAACCTGCTCGGCGGCCTGCCCATGGCGATCGCGGTGGGCACCTCGTTGCTCGTGATCGCGATGAAGTCGTTCGCGGGACTCGGCGGCTACCTGTTCTCGGTGCAGCTGCACTGGCCGATCGTGCTCGCTTTCACGGCGACCGCCGTCGCGGGGTCGTTCGCGGGCGTCGCCCTGGCCGGGCGCATCCCCGGACGCGCGCTCCGTAAAGGGTTCGGCGTGTTCGTGCTCGTAATGGGAGCCTTCGTGCTCGTCCAAGAAGCCCCTGCGTTCCTGTCCTTGTTCACCTCAGCCTGAAACGGAAGACGCCTCCAATGATCGCTGACGCCTCAAGCGCCGAAACCCGAGCCTCGCGCATCGGCCGAGTCGTTCCCGGGCACGCGATCCCCGTCATCGACGAGCGGGCTGTGCGCGCGGCCGCGGGAATCATGTTCCTGCTGGGCGGGGCCGCATTCGCGACGGCGTTCTTCACCGGCTCGGCACAGCCGCTGCAGCCCTTCGGCATGTTCTTCATGATCGACATGCTTTTGCGTGTGACCGCAGGTGACCGCTGGTCGCCCACGCTGATGCTCGGCCGCCTTGCGGTGAAAGGGCAGCGCCCGGAATGGGTCGGCGCACCGCAGAAGGAGCTCGCATGGTGGCTGGGCTTCGGCCTCGCCCTCGTCGCCTGCGCGAGCATGGGCCTGTTCGCGGCACCGCTCTGGATCCCCCTCGCGCTCTGCGGCTCCTGTCTCACTCTGCTCTTCCTCGAGACCGCGTTCGGCATCTGCGTCGGCTGCGCCCTACAGAGCCGTTTCAGCAAGCAACCGCCCAAGTACTGTCCGGGCGACACTTGCGATACGGGTTCCAGCACCCACTTTGCTGCGCCCTGGTCTGCGCCAGTCGGACACCCGACCCCTGAACCATCCGTCACCACCAGACCAAAATCAAGCTGAAAGGGCCACCCGCCATGCTCCGTTCAATCACTATCTCCCTCTCCGCTGTCGCGCTCCTGCTCGGCTTGGCAGCCTGCTCATCCGCGCCGAACTCGGCTGGCGGTGCGAACCCGGTCGAAGTCGGTGATGCCACGATCCTGCTCGACGTCCGCACCGCCGCAGAGCACTCAGCAGGGCACCTCGATGGAGCCAAGCTGCTCGACTTCAACGGCGGCGACCTCGCCGCCGCGATCCCGAGCCTCGACCCAGACGCCGAATACCTCGTCTACTGCCGCTCAGGCAACCGATCCGGCCAGGCGATCGCGCTCATGGAACAGTCCGGGTTCACGAACCTCACCAACCTCGGATCCCTCGAACAAGCAGCTCAGGCGACCGGGCTACCGATCGTGAACTAAGGACAGACCCTTATCACCTATGGGTATCGGCGCTGCGATGGGCGGCGACGCTATCGGCCCTTACAGTAAAGAGCGTTGCAAAAAGTGCTAACGAAAGTGCTAAGCAACCTGTAGGTCAAGGTATCGCGGCGGAGTTGTCCACAGGTCACATGTCGTAGATCGTTGATTTTATGCGGCAGAACGCTCGGCCCAGATTCGCGGCGCGAGGGGATCGAGGTCAGTTCAAGTCCCCCCTCGCGCACGAGGGTTGCTTGATGAAATCGAGCAGCCAGTTGCGACGAAATACCGGGCAGCGGCTCCGATCGGGCAGGATCGGGGCCGTTTCTCTTTCTCCGGGCGTCCCGCTTCACCGCCGGTGCGCATTCCAGAATGTGTGCTCGCAGCAGATCTCAGGTACTCGATCGAGACGCGACCTCACCGGAAGCGTCGTCGGCGCGGACCATGGAAGCTGACGCCGGTCGAGTTCGAAACCATACTGATGGATGCCATCGGTATGGCGGCATGATCCTTGGGCCCCTCCAAACCATCAGCAGCCCCAATGGCTACCAACTGCAGCCTTGCGCGTACCTGAGAGCAACAGGGAACAACCCGGGCAGCTTCGACAACGTCCGGATGGAAGAACGGTAGGCACCGGCCAGGCAACGATCGCGCGCCCTCACCGCACTGACCACTCTGGCCGTTGCCGTGCTGCTCGCGGGATGCTCGAACCCCGGGGACGTGCCGGCCGGGGCGTCCGCCGCCGAACCCGGCAGGACCTTCGGCGCCTGCCCCGCAGGGGCCCCGGCGACGGCGGCGATCCAATCGACACGGCGGCCAGGACACGGACTGGGTGGCCGCCGCGGCGCTCAACCCTGAGCAGAGCCCCGACCCCGGCTTGATCAAGACCACTGACGTGGAGGTGCAGACCGTTTCCGGTGACACGGAGACGGTCCGCTTGCACCCCACGTTCTGGCCCGGGATGGAGTGGGCGTTCGCGCACGATGCCGAGGTCTGGCTCGCGCTGGCCGACCCCGACTACACGAAGCCGGGGACGGTCGACTACGTGCTCATCGAGACCCCGCGCGGTGAGGTCTTCTTCCCGGGATATTGTCTCGACGGAGCGCTTCGCATACCGCTCCACGAGGCGCTTGGGCCCGACAGCGATCAGTTGTCGGCGGGACTCCCGCTCGTCGAGCCGGGGAAGGCGCGCGAATATCTGGGGATCGAGGAGCCGACGCCGGAGGAGCCGCATCCCGACCGGATGATCCCGAACCCCGATACCGTCGATGCGTCCGTGAGCGAGAAGGGCTGGCACTTCAACGCCTACATCGACGATTCCGGCGAACTCGAGTTCTGGCTGCTCAACGGGGACGGGGATGTGTCGAAGCCGTTCGGGAAGATCGGCGAGGTCGACACCCGGGGCAAGGGCATCACGGTGGTCGTGGACACGTCGAAGATCGATGCCGACGGGACGGTGAAGAGCGACGATCTGGTCACACTCGTCGACTAGGACCTGTCGGTCCAGCGACGTTCGGGCCCTGCAAGAGGCCGGTGTGCTCAAGTCGGATGGCTTCACGAACGAGTCGGATCCCGTGGGTGCGTTTGCCTATCAATTCGTTATGTGATGGGGTTGAACCGGCGCGAACACAGTCGTGCAATGTACGCGGCAAGGGGAGACAGCATGCAGTCATACCGATCATTTTTGAGCAGGATGTCTCCTCGAGTCGCCTCGGGCGCCATGGCGGCGGTGCTGATCGCGGGGCTCGGGGTCGGCGCCAATGCGGCGTCGGCGCTTCCCGGCGATCCGGAGGGGACGGCGCCGGTGGTGCAGTCCGAGCAGCCCCAAGTCGGCAGCCCGTTGGAAGCATCGGAGACTGACGCTGCGAGCGCAAGCCCGGTGTCCGGCAAGATGCACTCCGCCATCCGGGTGACGAGCCGCACGGGCGCGAATGTCAGTGTGACGAACAAAGTCGTCTTCAGAGGCAAGGCCACACAGAATCTGGTCGGGAAGCCGGTGCAACTGCAGTTGTGGAACGGCACGACCTGGGTCCGGATCGCCAGCAGCGCGGTCACCGGCCAAAAGACATTCCGTGTCGCGATCGTGGTGAACAAGGTCGGCACGAAGAAGTTCCGCCTCTACGTGAACTCCACGGCGAAGACGCCGGCCGCGAAGAGCTCCGCCTACACCTACACGGTCTCTCCGCTCATGGGGCAGCCGGATGTTGCCGAGGTCTTCGGCAGGATCACGCTCAGCCACAAGCCCGAGGTGACGGTGGCGCCCAGCAGCCTCAACCTCGAAGTGCGCACCGGCGATTGCAAGCACGTGTCGGACAAGACGTGGACGCTGCAGGAGAGCCCCAGCGATCCGGGCAAGTACTCGATCGTCTTTCAGAATGCCGGCGACTACCGCCTCTTCTTCAGCACCAACAAGTCGGTGAAATACGCCCCGTGGGGGGCACGAGGGAAACTGTGCGCGAAGGCCGTGTCCGTGCACGCGGTCATGGGCCAGCGGACCCCGCACAGTGAGGCGCTGCTCGCCAACGGGGCAATCGGCGTGACCGGGAAGCCGGGCTACTACAAGCTCTTCGACCGGACCGGGAAGCGCGAGATCAACCCGTGGTGGTCGGCACTCCCCAATGGTGAAGCGCGTTGGGCCACCTCGACGAGCTACAAGATCGTGCGGATGAGCGGGAAGAACCAGATCATCTCGGTGTTCGGCACGACGAGCAAGGATCCGGCGAAGGGGAAGACGATCACAGTGCGCCCCGGGAAGGCGATCCAGGTCAACTACGACACGGGCACCGTCTCGAACGTCAGGACCTTCTCGTCAGCGACGAAGGTGACGATCTCGGGCAACGAGGTGCCGGGCCAGGCGCTCGCCGGCGAGAAGCTGACGGCCACGTTGTCAACGCTTCCTGCGGGCACGAAGGTAGCGTTCCAGTGGACCCTGCAGAACGAGATCGACGACGACGCGACCGATGTGCCCGGCGCGACGAAGTCGAGCTTCGTGGTTCCCAATCTCGAGGAAGTGAGCGGTGGCTGGGATATGTACCTGGCTGTGCAGGTGACCATCACGAAGCCGGGGTACTCGCCGAAGACGCTGATGGACAGGCTCACCGTGGTGGGTTCCGGCAGTCCCTAGACCACCGACCGGTGAAACAGTGAGGGTTGCCCGTGCGTGCCCATCACGAGCAGCCCCGCGTCAGGGCAACGGTCCAGACGCGCGCCACTCATCTGAGGATGGAGGTATTGGGACATGCAAGGCCGTGACACTCGAGGTTCCGCCCAGGCCCCTCACTACCGCCCGCCCTGGGAGTGGGTGACCATGGTGCTCTCAGAAGTCGACGATGAGCAGGTAGCGGGATGGAGCCGTGACGGTTCGCAGATCCGGGAGCTCTCCGCGAGTACCGTCTGGCAAGCGATCTACCAGGCGATGGAGTCGCAGATCTACTTCTTCTGGCCCGAGATGGAACTCGAACGAGTCGCCTCAGAGCCTGAGATCTTCGCTATGCGGGCCGCGATCGAGAAATCGGGGATCTCTGCTACCTGGAGTACGCCCGTCGATCCCGCCCGGCAGAGCATCGTGTCCAGGCCCGGCAGTGATGAGCCGCTGATACCCGCGGCCGTCAGCGAGGGCGACACGCACACCACCCTCGTCGAGTACATGAATGATGCACGGCGGGAAATCCACTCGGGAGTGTGGTGGTCGATGCCGCATGGGCCGGGGATCGTTGAGACGAGTGGATCCCAACCCGGTCTCCCTGCCACCGAACTCCTCGGCGATGAGGATGACTTCGGCGCGAAAATCGCCAGCATCATAACATCGACGGGTGCGACGCGGGAGCATCGCGTCTTCGAGATCGATGGCCTGGACGACTGGGTTCAGCTCGTAGATATGGCGCCCGCGGATGTGACCAGGTCGAGAGACCGCATGTGGGGGCTCTGGGAGACGGGATTCCCTTGGGAGATGCCGGACTGGGCGCAGCTTTCCGCTCTCTACGATGGCGTGCATCTCACGGTGAACGGGTATCTGCAGTCCTCCTGCGTCCCGGTCCAGACGCGTTCGGGGGCGCGCACGCTGCTCGCGGGTTGGGGGCCGGACGTGACGATCTGGCTGCGCACACCCGGGCTCGACTGGGGTGAGCCCCGCGAGATCAGGCGAGTGGGCACGGCCTCCTGGGTAGAGGCGGCGAGCGGCGCATAGCGGGTCGCCGATCACTTCACGCCGAATCGCGGCGGGCTTGGCAGGCGCGCGCGGAATAGGACCAGCCCACCTGACTCCCGATTCGTATGGGCAAAGCAGTGAGTCAGATGGGCTGGTGGTTCAGGGACGGCAGCCGGAGGCGGCGCCGATCAGTGTCGGACGCTCAGCATCCGAGCCGCGTAACGGTTGCGGTGGTGTTCTTCCAGCTCACTGCGGCCACGGTGAGCACCTTCGTCGAGCCGTTGTAGGCGTAGACCGAGCCCGAGGTGCGTGCGTTGGCGACTGACCTCACCGGTGCTCCGAGAGGTGCCACCGAGTTCGTTCCGCTGCAGTTGGTGAACTGCAATCGTGTCCCGCTGAGACTCGATCCGGTGTATGCGCAGAATGCCCCGGTCGCACAGTTCCCCACGGAGAACGGGGAGGCCGCACCTTCGAGCGTGAGGATGACCTCGCCCGACTCCCAAGACACTTGATCCGGGGCTATCTGCACGCCGCCCGGGAACTCCTCGAGCACCGCGTCGATTCTGCTCTGGAGCGAATCGTCGGTTGCGGATGCGGCGGTGCCGGACGCGACCAGCAGCGCTCCGCCGAGCAGCAGGGCCGCGATCATTCGGGTTCTCACTGGCGGGTTCTCCTCTTCATTCTTATTTCCAGGCGGTGTAGTCAATGACTGCCGGGGCGCGAAGATCCGTGCGCTCGGTTCCGACATAGACGGATTCGTAGGCCACGATGCCGGCTCCTTCGGCGAGGACGAGGACGTCCCGGTACTCGCCGTCCATCCGGGTCGTCGCACTGATACTGATGCCCGGCCGCCCGAGCCGATCCGTCACCTCTCCGTCGACTCGCACGTCCGGGAGCTTGGCGATGAAGCGGAGGAGCGATGCCTGCTGCTCAGCGGTCAGGGTGCGTTCGGACAGCAGCCCGCGGATCGCGGTGAAGTAGTCGCCGGTCGTCGCGTCCGCGGCGAGCCCGTATCCGTCTCGCAGATAGCCGGCCCAGTCGGGGTTCTTCCCGACCTCAGGGAAGAGGTAGGGATACTCTCCCGGCGCGAACTGCTCATCCATGAGCACCGAGCCCGGCTTCAGGCCGTCATCGACCTCGATGCTGTCGCCGGCGGCGTCGAAGTTCCCGACTACGACGGTCTTCAGGGTCACCGTGCCGTCCTCCTTCTCATCGATGGTCGTCTCCTGCGGCTGTATCGCCTTGGGGATCGGGCTGGTTTCCGGCGTGAACAGCAACGCCCAGGACTGGAACTGCACGCGTTGTTTTCTGGGGGCGGCGATCGACTCGCTCAGCCTGGTCAGAACCATGTCGACATCCCCATCAATCTGTTGCGCCTTCAACGGGCGCGGCGTCACGGCGAAGGCACTCGTCGAGTGATTGCCGATCGTCTGCGTCGCTATCCCGATGACGGTGAGGAGCACCAGGGCCGCAGCGATCAGCAGGGAGCTCACGGTGCGACGGGAGGCGCGCGCGTCGGGAGCATTCCGACCGATCCGGTCGTGCACGATGTCTTCCAGGAGCAGTTCGCGGCGCTGATCCAGCGGCTCTCCGCGGCGCATCGTCGGCGGACGGTTCTGCTTCAGGAAGTCGTCGAGTTCGTCACGTGAGGTCATGGTCGGTTCACCCCCTCGACGGCCTGAGCCGATCGCATGAGTGCAGACAGCTTCTTCCTGGCGCGCAGGAGCCGGACTCGCACGGCGCCCTCGCTGCATCCGAGGAGCACGGCCATCTCTTCCCGGGTCAGCTCCTCCCAGTAGGCCATCCAGATCAGCTCTCGATCCGCAGGCTCCATGGAGGCGATCAGGCTGCGCAGCCCTTCGTGCTCATCGTTCGCGACATGCGTGGACGAGCCCGCACCGGCCTCGCCGACGAGACGCTCCACGCGCCGCAGGGTCCGCGTCCTGCGCCGGTACTCATTGCCGACGAGGTTGCGAAGCGTGGAGTAGAGCCACGGGAGCGTGAACGTATCCTCCTCTTCATGGCGCCGACGCCAGGCTGCGCTGAAGACGGCAGAGGCCACGTCCTCCGCGTCGTTGAGATCGTTCAAGCGGTTGTACGCCGCGGTCGAGATGACGGAATAGTAGGTACGGAAGAGCGCGTCGAACTCGCGCTTCATCGCATCCTCGAGCTGTGCGCTCTCGGATGGCTTCTTCCCTGCCATACACACATTGTTTCCGGAAGGCACCGAGACGTTACAAATCGGGGAATGAACTCGATCATCGGATCTCTCGCGCGCATCTCGCAGGAGCCATCGGCAGTCGGAGCACCGCAATGACTGTCGAAGCAAGGCGAACGGAACCGCTCTGTAGAGTTGCCAGATGACCCCGGCCATCGAATCCCCCTGGCGAGGCCCCCGACTTACGGCCTCCATTGCGGCAGCGCTGCTCGGGCTTGCGGCCTACCAGCTCGTGGTCAACGGGTCTGCATCCGAGATAGGCGGGGAGTTCACGAGGCAGCCGTAGCCCCGGATCGCACCCGACGGGCTTCCCCGAAGCGATCGGATCGGGAACCGCCACTAGCTCGAAACGGCCGCGCGTCGTAGGGTGGCAGGCGGGGGATATCGTCCAGCTTTGGTTGCAGACGAGAGGGTCCGCCCATGCGTGCTTCATCAGCCCCTGAGGCTTCGACGACCCCGAGTTCTTCTTCCGCGGGACGACGGAGCATCGCCTCGCGCGCGGTCGTTCCGCTCATCGCCGCAGTGCTCGGCGCCGCGGTGTCGCTGCTCGGCTTCGGATCACCGGTGCACGCCGACCCGGCGACCATCTCCGGAGCGATCCAGTTCCCCGCGGGCGCGAACGCGCCCGACATCGCGACCTCGCTGGACCTCGGTTCCTCGCTGCCGGACATCGCGGTCTTCGACCGCGGCGACGACGAGATCCACTACGAGATACTCGCGGTGCACGGCAATGAATCCTCGTTCCCGACCGCGCTCAGCTGGGATGTCGACACCTCTCAGCTGCGGTGGACCCTCGCACCCGGCGCTCCGAGCTCCACCTACACCTTCGCCGTGTTCTGGTCACGATGGGTCTATACGGGCCCGATCCCCAAGCAGGTCGATTCCCGGCAGTTCTGGCTCGCGACCTCCTCCACCGACTTGCTGGGCTCCATGGCGAAGGCGACGACCTACACGGTGGGCACGAGCCCGCTGCAGTTCCATTGCGCCTACGGCTTCGAGGGGTGCGCCGCGGGCGGCGGCGGGAACGCCCCGGAGGTCATCCCCGGCACGCCGAAGATCTCGGGAACCGCACAGGTGGGCAAGAAGCTGACCGCAAGCGCCGGCTCCTGGCAGCCGGCCGGAACCCGTCTCGGCTATCAGTGGCTCAGGGACGGGAAGACGATCGCGAAAGCGAACGCGAACGCCTACGTGCCGACGGCCACCGATGCGGGCAGGAGGCTGAGCGTCAGGGTGACCGGCACGCTGCCCGGCTACACCTCCGCATCGGCCACCAGTGCGCAGACGTCGGCCGTCGCGAGAGGTCGGCTGTCCGCGCCGACCCCGAAGATCTCGGGAACCGCGAAGGTCGGCAGGACGCTCACGGCGAAGCCGGGCGTGTGGAGGCCCGCAGGAGTGAAGCTGAGCTACCAGTGGTACGCCGGCGGGAAGAAGATCGCGAAGGCCACCCGCCCGAGCTACCGGATCTCCCAGGCCGCGAAGGGGAAGAAGATCACCGTCAAGGTCACCGGAGTGAAAAGCGGCTACAGCGTCGTCACGCAGACGAGTGCCGCCACGAAGCAGGTCTCCGGCTGACGGGAGCACTCCGTGGGTTTCCTCGCCTGATCCTGAATCGCCGAGGCGGTCATCCCTCTCCAGACTAGGGAATCGTGTACCAGCCCCTCCCCTTGGCCTGACCGGCCGGACCGGGATAATGAGACTGAACTTCTCGAGTCCCGCCTTCGTGGACTAGGTCAAGGGGAGGTGATGCGATGGCGGCCCAGGACATCGATCGCCTGACCGCGCTCTACGACCTGCACGCGAAACCGGTCTGGCGCTATGTCGTCCACCTGACCGGGGACGGCGCATTCGCCGACGACATCGTCCAGGAGACGCTGCTCCGCGCCTGGCGCACCCCGAAGATCATGGAGGACGACCCGACGGAGACCCGCGCCTGGCTCTTCACCGTCGCCCGCAACCTCGTCATCGACGAGGCGCGCAGCGCCCGGAAGCGGCGCGAGCTGACCGTGGCCGAGCTGCCCGAGCCGGTGAGCTCCGACGACACCGACGCGGTCTTCGACGCGATCCTCATCCACGAAGCGCTCGCGACGCTCAGCACCGAGCACCGCGCCGTCATCGTGGTCGCCTACTACGGCGGGCGCAGCATCGCGCAGACCGCCGCCGAGCTCGAGATCCCCGAGGGGACGGTGAAGTCCAGACTGCACTACGGGCTCCGCGCCCTGCGTCTGGCGCTGCAAGAGAGAGGGGTGATCCGATGAACCCCGAGCACGAACGGTATGCGCAGTGGGACGCCGCCTACGCGATCGGCGCGCTCCCCGCGGCCGAGCGTCACGAGTACGAGGCTCATGTCGCCGGCTGCACCGAGTGCCGCTCGCTGATCGCCGAGCTCACGCCGACCGTCGCGCTGCTCTCCCGGGTCAGCGCGCAGTCGGTGCGGGATCACGGCGCACTCGCCGCCGCACCCGCCGTCGCGGACGCCGCGGTCGCGGCCGTGATCGCCTCCGGTGCCGAACCCGACGGCACCGCCGGGGCCTCGGGCCCGGATCCTTCCGTCCGGCACGCGGTCGTGCGGCGGGCCCGGATGCGCCGGCTCCGGCGGCGGATCGCCACCGGGGCGCTTGCTGTCACAGCCGCAGCTGCGATCGCCGCCGCGATCGCGATCCCGGTGCTGCAGCCGGCCGCGCCCACCGCGCTGGTGCCGATGGTCAACGTCGCGCAGAGCCCGCTCGAGGCCTCGGTCGCGCTCGACAGCGTGGCCTGGGGCACGCGGATCGAGCTCTCCTGCGCCTACCCGGAGGAATCGGGATCGGCTGCAGGCAAGGTCTGGACCTATGTGCTCGCGGTCGTCGACACGAGCGGCAGGGTGACCACGGTCTCCTCCTGGCGCGCGGGCCCGGGATCGACCGCCACCCTCAGCGCGGGCACCGCGCTGAGCATGCGCGAGATCGGCTCGGTCGAGATCCGGACCGAGGCGGGCGACGTGCTGACCGAGCTGCCGGTCTCGGGCGACGCCTCGGCCCCGAAGGAGCCGCCGCCCGGATCCGCCTACCGCTCGTAGCGCATCGCTCAGCGGCGATCTCGCGCGGTGCGGAGCAGGGCGCCCGTGGTGACCGCGAGCAGGATCACGCCGATCGACTCGACGATCACGGTCTCGGGCACCATTCGGAAGCTCCACACCTCCGTGATCCCGAACAGCCCGACGGTGAGCGCGAGGAGCAGGGCCGCGAGGCTCGCGATCAGGAACAGCAGCCCGAGTACCGCCGCCGCCAACAGCAGACGACCGTGGAGCACGAGCAGCCCGATCCCGAGCACGATACCGGCTGCGCCGTTCAGCGCGAACATCACGCCCAGGATCCCGCCGACCCCCGTGAAGATCAGATAGACGTGGATCGCGCCCGTCGCGAGCAGCGCGGCGGCGCCGAGGAGGCGCAGGAACGGGATCGGGCGCGTGGTGGTGTCGGTCATGGGGCAACCTGCCTTCCGGATCCGACCTCGTCGGTGAGGCCTTGCGGGGAACACGAGGCGGACGGCGGAAAGGTTCAGTCCGCGGGCGCTGCGGGCGCGGACGCCCGGGGTCCGTAGGCCTCGAGGAAGCGATCCCGGAACCGGTCCATGCGCCACTCGGGCGCTGCCGCATCCGGCCGCATCCCCGGCTGCCAGCGCCATCCCTCGATGCGGTTCATCACCGCGGGATCCTTCGCGATGATGCTGATCGGCACGTCGTGGCTCGCACCGGCGCCGCTCACCACGGGAGCCGGCTGATGATCGCCAAGCACGACGAGCACGAGGTCCGGGTCGTCATAGGCGGTGAGGTAGGAGAAGAGGGCGTTCAGTGAGTACTCGATCGACCGGCCGTAGAGCTGCCTCACGAGATCCGGATCCTCCCACGCGGTCATGGGTGCGATCCCCGTGCCCGGTTGCGGCGCGTAGACGGAACCGTCGCCCAGCGACTCCCACGGCACCATGCTCGGCAACGGCGTCCAGGGCATGTGCGAGGAGGCGAAGTCGATCTCGGCCATCACCGGCCGGTGAGGTGCGGCCAGCTCGAGTCTCCGGAACGCAGCCCACGTGAACTGGTCGGGCACCTGGGCGTAGCTGAAGCGCGGCCCCCGATACCCCACGTTCAGCGCGTTCAGCTGGGCATCGAAGCCGTAGAAGTCGCGGCCGACCGGCCAGTCCCGCGTGTTCGAGGGGACATCGCTGACCGTGCGCCAACCCGCGCGCCCGAACGCCGCGCTCAGCGTGAGACGGGAACCGGAGGTGACGCGGTCGTACTTCTGCTGCGAATCGATCCACAGCCCGGACTGCAGCGTGGAGTGCGCCAGCCAGCTCATACCGCCGAAGGCCGGCGAGACGAGGAACGCGCTGCGCGACGCGTAGCCGTGCGCAGCGAGTCGGGCCTCACCGCGCGTCAGCACCCGGTTCACGCCGGGCGAGAACGACGAGCCCTCGACCGCGGAGCGCCCGTAGCTCTCTATGAATGCCACCACGACATCCTTGCCGGCGAGCCCCGTCAGCAGCTCGGACCCGGGCGACCCGGCGAAGGCGTCGGTCGCGATCGCCCGCTCGAAGGCGGCGTTCTCGTTCGCAGCCGCGATCTGCCGCGCGGTCTCGTCGACGACGGCGTCGACCGCATCCGCCGCAGCGGCCGGCTCACCCGGAGCGAGCTGCACGCCGAGCAGCGCGAGAACCAGCCAGGACGCTGTGATCGCGACCAGCGTCGCGGCGCCCCGCGAGCGCCGGGCCGACAGTGCCTGCGCGACGCGGAGGAGCGAGGCGGCGACGGCGACGACCGCCCACGCGGAGGCGAGGGCCACGAGGATCAGCAGGACGAACGCTCGGATCCACCCGAGCGAATCCCGGATCACCCCGTAGCCGCTCACCAGCTCGGGCCACCCCGTCACCGGGTCGAACGCGTGCCCCACGGTCTCGGCGAACACCCGATCGAGCGCGGCGTCGATGATCGCCAGCACCAGCAGCAGGGCCACGAGGGTCGCGACCGCCCGCCTCGCCCGGCGGCCGCGGATCACGAGCAGCAGGATCAGTGCGATCGGGATCTCGAGCGGGAGCCGGACCAGCGCCCGTGCGGATCCCGCGCCGATGACCCCCGGCGCGAGTGCGACGACGAAGAGCACCGCAGCGGCCGCGGCGGTGAGCACGACGGCCCGCGACGAGCGCATCGAACGCGCACCGGTACCGCTCATCGGGCCTCCCGGGCGAGCTCCCGACCCTGATCCGCGCTGAGCGGCGGTCGCTCCCCGAAGCGATCCGAGAGCGCGTAGCGCAGCAGGACGACGTCGCCGATGGTCCGGGTCTCGATGAGCGCGGCGCGCCGGTCACCGCTCCAGGGGAACGCGGCGTCACCGACGAAGCGCGGCGCTCGACGGTCGCCGACGAAGAAGGGAGCGACCGCGAGCAGCAGCTCATCCACGAGGTCGGCGGCCAAGAACTGCGTGAGCGTCATCCCACCGCCCTCGACCAGGAGGCGCCGCGAGCCGCGTGCGCCCAGATCCTCGAGCAGATCCGGCATCCGCACCTCCCGGCCGAGCGGCACGACGGTCGCGAGCTCGCCGAGCCGCCGCCGCAGCCGCCGCTCCTCGCCGCGCGGGCAGTAGACGAGCTTCGGGGCGTCGCCCTGGGCGAAGAACGCGGCCCGAGGATCGAGATCTCCGCTCGCCGTCACGGTCGCCTTGCACGGCGAAGCGGGGCGACCGGCCGCGACCCGGCGCTCACGGCGCTCATCGCTGCGGACCAGCAGCCTCGGATTGTCGCGGCGCACCGTGCGCGCGCCGACCAGGATCACGTCGCTGGCCGCACGGACCTCGTCGACCCGGTCGAAGTCAGCCACGTTCGAGAGGAGGAGCCGCGGCGGGCGCTCCGTGTCGATGTACCCGTCCAGGGAGATCGCGCAATTCAGGACCACGTAGGGATGTTCGTTCACGGTGGGACCTCCTGATGATGAGGGCGGCGGCCTGAGCCGCGACCGCGCCCGGGATGACTGAGATGAAGGCGAGCACGCCGAAGAGGGTGGCCGCGGCGACACCCGTCCCGGCCCCGTAGCCTGCGAGCGCGAACGCCCAGGCGGCGACCCCCTCGCGCGGACCCCAACCGCCGATGCTGATCGGCAGAGCAGCGGCGAGCAGCACGACGAGGGCGAGAGCGAGCAGCTGCCCCGGGGGCGTCGCTGCGTTCATCCCGACGGCGCCGGCCGCGAGGACGAACGTCGACGCATGGCAGCCGACCACGAGCAGCGACGCCGTGACGATCTGCAGTGCGGCGCTCGACGAGCGCAGTGCGGCGACGATCCCGCGCAGCTCCCGTCTCGTCCTCCGCCGGAACCGGCCGCTCGCCGCCGCGGCGAGCGCGAGAAACCCGGCCACGATCCCGAGCACCGCCCCGAGCACCGGTGCGAAGCCCACGGCATACCGGGCGTCGATCAGGCCCAGGATCGCGAGCGTCGCGATCACCTGGACGAGCTGGCCGAGCATGCGCTCCACCACGACGACGCGTGCGGCAGGACCGACTCCGGCGATCCGCCGACCGTGGTCCACCGCCCGGCCGACGTCGCCGAGCACCCCGCCCGGCAGAATCGTGTTGAGCAGCTGCGAGCGGTAGTAGAGGCCGAACGCGGCGCCCCAGGGCAGCTCGATGCCGAACCGCCGAGACACGACCACCCAGCGCCAGGCCGCCGCCCCGGTCGCGAGCGCGGTCAGCGCGACCGCCGCCAGCGCCACCGACGGGGTGAGGCTCCGGAGCCCGCGCAGGAAGGGTTCCGCGCCCAGCGCGGCGAGGAGCGCCACGAGCACGACGACGCCCACGGCCGGGCCGGTCCAGCGCGAACGGGCGACCGACCGGGTCGCGGCCGCGAAGCCGGGGACCGCACGCGGGCGCCGGGTCATCGCGGCACCGCCAGCAGGTCGACGTGGGCGACCGCGGCGGAGAGGTCGCCGCGACGCGATTGAGCGGACCGGAGCCGCCGATAGCCGGCGGCCTCCCGGTGCAGATCGGGATCCCGCCCCGCGCCCGTCCCCGCGGCGGACTGCTCCGCAGCCGCCTCCACCCATCCGTCGAGCCACGCCTCGAGCAGCCGGGGGTCACCGGCGTCGAGTCGCCACTCGGTCCGCACCCGTTCGACCCGCCATCCGGCGCGCGCGAAGAGACGCGCGACGAGGGTCGGGGCCTTCGGTCCGAGCAGCTCCCTGCCGTCGACGCCCCGCTGCTGGTGGGCGTTGAAGAGCCGAGAGATGCGAGCGTCGAGCGGATCCGCCGGCCGGAGCTCGACCTCGCCGGTCACGCTGAGCGCGAGGAGGCTCGGCGCGCCGACCGCGACGCATGCGCCCACGATCGCGCGCAGTTCGGCCTCGGTGAGCACGTCGAGGAGCGCCGACGCGGTCACGAGGGAGGCTCCGGCGAGGTCGTGCGCCTCGAGCCGCTCGAGCTCGCCGGTGCGCGTGCGGATCGAAACGGCTTCGCCGCGGCGGTCGCGAGGCGGCGCGCCCTCGGCTGCCCGCGCGGTGAGCTCGGCGTTCCAGTCGTGCAGGGTCCAGGTCTGCGGCCCGGGCAGGATCGGCGCGAGCCAGCGCATCATCGAGCCCGTGCCGCTCCCGAGATCGTGCACCGAGATCGGGCCGGCGGGCAGGAGCCCGGCCGTCGTCTCGGCCAGCACGCGCGAGCGAGCGCGGGCGTCCTCCGCCTCGCGCAGTGCCAGCCAATCGCCGCTGACCTCGATCACCTCGCTCATCCCGCACCCGCCGTCTGCAGCGCGAGGGCGCGGTCGTCCAGCGCACGGGAGACGACCGCCGCCGTCTCCGCCCACGACCGCCCCGCCTTCCGGGCATCGGCCGCCGCGCGCCTCATGGCGACGCGCAGACCGCGCTCGGTCAGCCACCGCCGCAGCATCCGGCCGAGCGCCGCGGCGTCCTCCGGCGGCACGAATAGGGCTGCGTCACGGGGCGCCGCCGCCTCGGCGATGCCCCCGACCCGAGCGGCGATCACCGGGATCCCGCGCGCGAGCGCCTCGGCGACGACCATCCCATAGCTCTCGCCTCGCGACGGATGCACCAGCAGATCGCTCCGCGCGTAGGCGGCCTCGAGCCGGTCCCCGGCCAGCGCGCCGGCGAACGCGATCCGCCCGTCGAGTCCGGCATCCGCGATCCCGGCCTCCAGCCGAGCGGCGAAACCGGGGGCGGCCGTCGGGGATCCGGCGATCACGCAGCTCCAGCCGTCGAGATCCGCGATGCCGGCGAGCGCCCCGACCAGCAGATCCTGCCCCTTGTGGGGGGCGACGGCGGCGACGCACAGCAGGCGCCCGCCCGACCGCGAGTGCGCGGCCAGAGGTGCGGGATCGATCCCCGGGCGCGCGACGGCGATGCGGCTCGGCTCGACGCCCCGTGCCGCGAGTGCCGACCGGGTCCACTCGCTCGTCGCGACGAGCAGCCCCGCAGACCGGAGCGCATCCAGTTCGTCCGCGCTCAGGACCGGCGGAACCATGTGGACGAGGATCGCGAGCTCGAGCTGTGCGCGATGCGCGAGTACCGCCCTCGGCTCGGGTGCCACGAGCAGTCCGTCGATCAGCGCGGTGCTGCGATCGGGGAGGCCCGCCAGCGCGCGTGCGAGAGCCGGTGCATGGGATCCGCCCGGCACCGCGACACTCCTCTCCTCACCGCCGACCCTCACGAGCCGGACCGGGCGGCCTGCCGCACCCAGCTCGACGGACAGGCGGCGATCGTAGACGTTGCCGCCGCTGACCCGCTCGGGATCGTCGATCATCGCCGGCACGACGAGGGTGAGGCGCGCACTCATACCGGCCTCGAATAGGCGGCCCAGGCGATATGCGACTCGTGCAGGGTGACCGTGATCCCGTTCACGCCCGGCGATGCCGCTCCGGGCGCCGGGGACGCACCGGCGCCGAAGGCACCGTCGGCGCTGTCTCTTATACACATCTCCGA